>JAGLML010000029.1 GCA_023140035.1 Thermoplasmatales archaeon | reverse complement strand
GAGTTTGGTCAACACCTGACGGCAACCCAGACACGAAGAACACTGTCGAATGTGTTTTTGTTGAGAATCCCGAGCCAGGTGCCTGGACGGTTGAGGTTCACGCCGACGAGATCATCCAGGACAGCCACGTTGAAACACCTGAGCTTGACGCTGATTACGCACTCGTGGTCAGTCCCGTAATGTCTGGACCTTATCCACCAGAAATAAATGGTCCCACCGAAGGAGACGTGGAGGAGGAGTACGAGTTTACAATCATGACCACGGACCCTTCAGGCGAAGATGTATATTATTGGATAGATTGGGATGACGGAACAATGGAAGAATGGATTGGTCCTTATGCTTCTGGTGAGAATGTAACGGTGAGTCACACGTGGACTGAAAAAGGAACGTATCTCATTAGAGGAAAAGCCAAGAACGCCCTAGACACTGAGGGTGCCTGGTCACAACCATTCAATATTACGATTTTTGCACCTGAACTTGATGCAGGCCTTATCAGTGGCGGCCTCTTCAAAGTAAACGCAATCATCAAAAACATCGGTGGCGCTGAAGCAACCAGCATAGATTGGAGCATCACCTTGGAAGGCGGTATTATACTTCTTGGTGGAGAAACAACCGGCACGACTCCAAGTATCCCTGACGGTGGCGAAGTAATAGTTAGTTCATCGCTAATATTGGGATTCGGAAATATGAAAGTAAGGGTTACTATGGAAGAGCCACACGGATCCTCAGATACTAGAGAACAAGGTGGAATGGTATTGCTGTTCTTTATCAAGATTAACCCTAGTGGCGGCATATAATACCATAAATTAGAAGATTTTCTCTTCTTTTTTTATTTTTTAATTTAAATCCCAAATAGTCTATCCATCGAGCAAGGAATTAGATAGTCGATTTGTAAAATCAGTTATAATTTGATAATTATTATTTATATACACAAACATAATATATATCTAAAACATTCAAATATTGGGGCAACAAAATTGAATAAAAATGACTTGTGGAGGAAAGTTTTGGTGTTTGGAATACTATTTGCATTTATAGGTGTGAGCGTTGCACCAGCATCATTGATCCCAAAAAGTGCTGAAAAAACCAGTAACGGCGATGTACCAACATGGTATGAGGGAGATGAATGGACATATACTGCCGATCCTGTGTTTTATTCAGGAGAAAACGGATCTTTTTCTGGAAAAATAGAGAATTTAAAAAACAAAGTGTTGAACATAACAAGTATTGTGCATGATGGCGTGCAATACAAGGTTTATGAAGTTGAAATAACTGGAGGTATAAGTGGAGATTTTTCATATAACGAACTTTCTGGTGATCTTGATGGCGAAATTACTGGGACAACCTTTATGCGAGTTTCTGATCTTGCTCAAATAAAAGCTGAAATATTAACAGAGGGAGCCATCGAAATATTCTTCGTGGACCTAGACTATGAAGCAAACTTTGACACAAATTTTTTCCCTCCATTAGAATTGTATGACTTCCCTCTAAATGTAGGTGAACAATGGGGCATATCCTGTGAAAGTATCTCATCAGGAACATTTAGTTTAGAAGGATTGATCAACGAATCATTCTCTGGAAGTCAATGGATAATTGAAACGATGCATTGCGATAAGAAGGAGAATGTGAGCGTTCCTGCTGGAGTATTTGAATGTTATAAACTCAATCGCACGGATAATGTCGTCTGGCATTCTCCAGATGTCGGCAATTCCGTTAAATCAATCGTGGATATGAGTGATGAAAATACAACATTCTATGCAACTCTTTCTCTCGAATCGTTTTCCCGGAGCATCCAACCTGTTACCATTACTCTCTATATTGATCCATCCGAAGCAGTTTCTGGTGAAATGGTGAATATTTCCGGCCGAGCAATAGAGTCGGGAACAGGCAATCCTCTCCAAAATGCAGATATTTTAATAGAAATTCCATCAACAGGTGATAGTTGGGCTACAACTATGGATAGTGATGGGTATTACTCGGAAGCCATTGTAGCCCCTGAAATAACAGATGATACGCCATCTGTTGACGAAATCGGCTCTGGTGGAGTCATTGTACAGTGTTTGTCTCCTCCATTACATGGCATTAGAGTGAAAACACTAGTAATAATAGAAAATACTTCTCCAGATACACCAACTATAGATGGTTCCACAAGTGGCAAAGCAGGAACGGAGTATGAATATACATTCAACGCAGTAGATCTTGATGGAGATGACGTATGCTACTACATCAATTGGGGCGATGGCAACACAGAAGAATGGATTGGTCCGTATACCTCTGGTACAGATGTAAAGGTAAAACACATCTGGAGTACGAAGGGAGTGTATACAATCGAAGCTAAGGCTAAGGATACCTATGGGGAAGAGAGTGGTTGGGCAACATTAGAAGTCACTATGCCAATGAACCAGCAGTCAACCTATATGTTGTTTTTTCAACTTCTAGAAAAAATTCTACAGCGTTTTCCGCTCTTTGATTGGATAATCTCATCATTTCCAGCCTTAAACAGAATATTGACTTTCTAGTGACATATCAATAAACCATTTTTTCTTTTTTTATAACAAATAATGGTTAAATTTCTACTTTTCAAGGAAAAAGTAGCATTGATGATAATGGAATAACAAAACCAGTACGTTACTACGACAAAAATTAGCAACATTTATATACTAAAAATGAGATATAGATTGGGCGTGATAGATTTTGTCATGTCGGGAGGAAACATAAAAATGAAAAAGAAAATAATAGGTATTTTTGTATGTATGCTGTTGATAGGCACTAGTACTGTGGTTATGGCTGACTGGGACGAAGGAGAAGAATTTAAGATGCATTTTCCGCAATTACCTGATCCAACTGGTTTTGACGTGGACTGGGGATTTGGGGCACTTGGTGATGACTGGCAGTGCATCGAGACAGGAACTGTCGATGACATCCATTTCTGGATATCATGGTTCACCGACGATCCAATGGACATCCCATTCATCGATGTCAGTATCTGGTCGAACAACCCTCAGGGACCTGGAGGGTGGTCCGAGCCCGATCAATTGTTATGGCAGAGAACGTTCCAACTGGGAGAGTTTGTCATGAGGTATTACGGAGATGGCAATCAGTTATGGATGCTGCCATGGGGTGAGATAATTCCGCAGCCTCATGTTGGTATTTATCAGATCAATATCATAGACATCACTGAACCCTTCAACCAGATTGAAGGCGAGATTTATTGGCTAGTAATTGAAATGCCGTGGGCGTACGACTTGTTAGTAGGTTGGAAAACATCAAAGGATTGGTTCATGGATCATCCAGTGTGGCAGTCGGAACCAGGAATGTGGACAATGATCGATGGTATCGAATTTGCGTTTGTAATAACCGGCGAACCACCACCACCACCTGTACCTAATTTAGACTGCGATGGTGACCTAATATGGACTGGAATTAAACCAGGGGCAACTGTTACGGATAGTTTTAACGTGTCAAACATTGGCGATCCTTTATCGGAGCTTGACTGGGATATCACAGAATGGCCAACTTGGGGAATATGGACGTTTAATCCTTCAAGCGGCAATGCCTTAAAACCTGAAGACGGAGATGTTTCTGTACAGGTAACTGTCGTTGCACCTCAAGGGGTACCTAGAGCTATACCATTACCATACCCACGAGATACTACGTATACCGGACAGGTAAAAATAGTCAATTTAGATGATTCTACTGATTTCTGCACCATCGATGTATCTCTTACAACACCAAAAAACAAAGCATTCAACATATTCCCACCATTCCTGCAGTTCCTACAGAATCACCCACATATGTTCCCAATACTACGGTACCTACTAGGACTATAAACCTACACCAAAACCATTCTCTCTTTTTTCTTTTTTTTATAATCATTTTATGACTTTATTGGCAATTTTATAAGATTAAGATTTTGTGAACGCACTTGATTTTCTTTTAACTATTTATTTGTTTTTGTTGTTATAAAAAAAATTTAATTGTTTCATGGCCTTTGCTTCTCCCAAATTGTGGCTTCGTTGACATTTTCCTCATTTATAAACCAGTACTGTCCTGTTTTTCCACCCAAACATAGGGAGCTACAGTTGAAAAACATTCTTCCTAAACAGCATTTAGAGAAGAAGGTATTGTGGGCGGAAGGGGAACTGGGAGGAAAAAAATGAAAAAGAAGACATAGAGGCAGAAAACCCCTTCCTCCACTCCAACATGTAATTATATGTTTTAAGATTATTTAAATATTGCCGTATAATCTATCGACAATTGCCGAATACACGTGATGCTTGAGGTATTCTAGAACTATGTCAATGATTTTTGGCTGGACTCATTTCTTCTTTTATTTGCCTATCGGAACAATAAAGAGAGGGAGAAAATTATCATTTAATCTTAGCAGAGAGCGGACAGATTCAGTGTCTGTTATAAGTGCTATGCTTGCAGTGAGGTTCCATGCTTTTGCCTGTAACAGGACATTGTGAGCAGATGCTCCTGCTTCATAATACCATATCCAGCGAAATTTTTCAGCTGATAAATCATCCCATTGATTTGTCCTACGTATATCTAAAACAGAAATGATGAGAAAGGGAGCTGAGACAACGAATGGCTGTGAGGCTTGAGCAATTTCCTCCCGCTTATCTCCATTTCTGATTTTCAGCATAAAACTCACTATAGGTAGCCCCCATCTATCACAACTGAAAATCCCATGGATATATCTATAAATACCAGATTTTGTAACAGCATACATGCGCAAAGGATAATAACCGTGAGCGCTGGGAACAGTTCTATGCCTTTTTATTGGATTATTCGGAGCGTCACTCTTATCAAGTAAATACGAATATCCATAGGATGCCCATAATACTTGACTTACCTCACTTCTTGTAAGATTGCCTGCGAATGACGTTGTTTCACTTCTTTCTTCCAAGACAGTCTGAAGAGATGCACCTGGTTCCTTGATACGAGGAAGTAATGACAGCCACATGGGTCTATGAGTAAAATCATAGGAGAAATTTGGGTAACCAAGAGGCATAACAATTTTTCCTACCTCATTGGAAGGAAGACCAATTTCATCTATTGGTGAAGGTACTTCCCCTGTGACTACTGTTCCTAAATTAAGAGCATTTGCCATAAACTGGATATTCTGCCCGATTGCCCCCATTTCAGCACCTGAATAGTTTTCATTGCCACTTTTATTTTTATCCCAGACAAGCCCAAGTTGGATAGGAGCCTCATATTGTCCAATATATCTATAATCTCCGTCCTTATAAAAAACAAGTGAATGATTCAACGGATCATATCTGTATACAGCATTCTCCTTTAATACATAGATTACAGAAGCATATACACCGTCAATTCCAGAAACTGTTCTATTGCCATCGTCCCTATAACCATATGCCGCCCATAGAACTGTCGAGAGGTCGTCGTCAGTAACATTCTGATCAGTAAACCCACGTACCGACATCCTCCGAAATATAGCATCCAGCAGAGTCATATCAATGGGCATCGGATGGGGGAGTGGATATTCGTTAGACATTGATGTTACTATAACTGGGTTAATTGAAAGGCTGAAAAATATAATTATTATAGTAACAGCCAAACTTTTTCTATATAGATTATTTTTCATCATTGTTTTTCCTCCATGTGATATTTATAATAAGAAAAGCATATTTAAATTTAATGAGTGTCTATTGCAACATTTGTCATAATATACTATTGGACTGATATAAACGCGGATATATGCGCAAGTTGGAAAAAATTAATCCGTTGGAAATCGAACTAAAAGTTCAATTCCCCAATTGTCAAAAAGATGTTCAACAGGAGAAAATGCCTCTCAGAAGCTGCTGGGGAGACTACGGTGTATAGGTTGAATGCCCACACCATATGAAACTAACATAACTCCTGTTGGAGAATAACTACAACTTATACCAAAGATATTACCGGCTATGTCCTGAATTACCTTTTTGATAACTAATGAACAAAAGGGACTTTGGTGAGGCTAAAAACTAAAGTACCAAAGATATTTTAGATTTTGGATAGTAATTCCTTTCTCCCGTTTAAATCATTATAACATTCCAACTAAGTAGGACGGATTGAACTCCCTCAATTAAGAATTGTATCGTTATGGCTGTAAGTATAAGGCCTATGATGCAAGATATCGTAAGTGTTCCCATTCTGTCCACGTGATTAAAAATAAGATCCGCGTTTTTAGGAACAAATATGCAATTCCAATTGTAAGAAAAACAGAGCCAAAGAAAGAAAAAGTGATGTGATGAGAAGGGTTTAAGCTCGATTAATATTGTGACATATTATACAAGCCTAACGCCGATAAGGTAGGCTACCAAAAAAATAATCGTGCCTCTCACAGCTCCTGCGGCTATGTTTACCAGTACAAACCATCTTCTAGTCATTGCTCGTTTACCTTCATCTTTAGGGTTCAACAGAGAGAAGAGATAGAGAGATGCAGAATCAATCATCAACGGCGTGCTCATTATGATGAAAAGCCCATAATAGCCATATTTCCTGACGAAACGTTCACACCATGCAACGATTTTTTTCGTTAACGGCGTTCCAATAGACCTTTTCTTGAGGGCACCCCGAACCCTTGTCCCAATTTCAAATACAAGAAAAGCACCAACTCCCTTACCTATAGCTAAGATAAAAACGAGCCATGCATAATGTATAACAGGATTGAATAGGCCAATCTCAACGGGAATTGGAAGAATTAAGGCTGCCAGAATGACATAGATAAAAAATATGATCGAATACGTGATTGGATCTCCCATAGCACCCAGTAGTATATTGATAAGATCCATTTTTTCCAGAATAAATCATAGTGTAAAAAAGATTTCGACTACCTTGAAAAAGATAATAAAAAGTGGATAAGAGGGATAAAAAAAGAAAAATTTGATTTCGCCTTTTCATAGACAAAATCGGAAACTCCTTTCGAAGTCGGGTTCTCAATGAGATGATGAGGATGGGGAGCACGAATTTACCAGTAAAAAATTGTACACGAATAAAAGAGTTTGGTCAAGATTTTTGATGGTTCAACACTATCCTATCGTGAAAGCGAGCAGATGCTGAATGTCCTGCAAGACATATCACTTGAGGCTTTTGATCAGCATAGACTACTACAGGTTTTTTATCAGGACTTCAAATGTATTCTGCACCAACCTAGACATTTATATTGGCAAGGCCAAAGAACAATTGGGGAGGGAAATTATCGAAGTGGATAAAGAAATATGTGAATTATGACAACCCTGTTTTTCTTCTACTAACAAGAGAGTACAGGTTGAAAAACACTCTTTCAATAAGTGCAAAAAACATCAGGTTTTATACAATAGATCCTTAAGATAAAGATATAGCGTCCGTCGACTTAGTTTCCATCTGTATTTATGCATTCTTAAATTACCCGTCACAATTCCTAAAGCCATCTCAGAGATTTTTTTATCTCTACTTACAAGTTTAAGAAATTTTTCAGTTTTTTCTCCCCATTGGTTCTGGACACGTAAAAACAGTTTGATGTCTTTCCCGAAATCGTTTTTCCAGATTGTTTCATATTTCGATAAAAATTTCTCTCTGGTGTCACTTGCTTCTAAAGCCTCAGCAGTAACATTTGCAGCGATTTGTCCTGATGACATAGCGTAGTTAATGCCATCGCATGTAACTGGATTTATGAGGCCAGCTGCATCTCCACAAAGGAGCACACGGTCAGCGTAGGTTTTTTCAACTGGACGAGTAGGCGCTGCCCCTCCTTTTACTCTCCCCATCCTTAGACTCTTAGGAATTATATCATTCTCTTTGAGAATTTTTATATAACTTTTATAGACTGCCTTTAAATTTACCTTTCCTTTAGATTGTCCTCTTCGTGTCCGTATTTCTCCGATACCAATATTTACATGATCTTTTTTGGGAAACACCCATCCATAGCCCTCTAACCCCTGGAACGTAGTGTATAGATGAGCGAGTCTTTTCTCAGTAAAATACCGATCAATCAATACCCTGCTCATAGGATATTCTTGAAAAAGACCTATACCAATATTTTTACTAGTTTGGCTTAATCCAGATTTTTTTGCTATTGTACTCCACACGCCATCGGCACCAATAACTATTTGCGATTCAATAGCAGTTCCATCATCCAGCATTACTTTTGCGTTATCCTCAAATATTTTAATATCAGTAGCAGTTTTCCCATCCAAAAAAGTAGCCTCGCTGTCAATGGCAAGTTTCACTAATCCATCATCAAATTTTTTTCTGAGGACCATTGCAAAAAGGGGCTCATTTCCCTGTACTTCAACATTATGTTCTAGAGATGATAAGTGGAGATACGCACCATATGTATAGGATTCAATCAAATCTTTTTCTTCAATGTATTTAAATCTCTTGAGAACTCTAACAGGTATAGCACCGCCACAGGGTTTATCTCGTGGAAATTTTTTCTTGTCAATAAGAAGTACTTTCACTCCTTTTTCTGAAAGAAATTTTGCAGCTGTTGAACCCGCAGGGCCAGCCCCAATAACAACAACTTCATACTTCATGATACAACTAAGCCCAAACAATCCCTTGATTTAATTTAAATGTTTGGTATAAAATAAAAGCAGAGAAAATTGTAACAAAAACCCAAAATGTTTATTGTAGGTGGGCTGATTTCATCTCCATAATTACTCTATGGAATTAAAAAAGAAAAACAAAGGTTATAACAGATAGAACATTGTGATAATTATTATGGATTACAAAAATGTAAAAATCATTCGTAGTGAGCGTAGGAAAAAGACAATTCAAACTAAATACGTTGATGGAAAACTCTGTATCTATCTTCCAAGTGGTCTGACGGAAGCAGAAGAAAAGAAGTGGATTGACCGGATGATTAAAAAAAATGAGAACAGACAACGGAAACAAAAATTGAACAGTGATGATTCATTGTGGAAGCGTGCTCAGGATCTTAATAAAATATATTTTGGCGGTAATTTAGATTTTGATATAAAGTATGTTACTAATCAGAACTCACGATTTGGTAGCTGCACCCCTGAAAATATGGTGGTCAGAATATCTGATCGTATTGCAAATATGCCTAGATGGGTAAGAGACTATGTTATAATCCATGAATTAGCACATTTACTTTATCCGGATCATTCAAAGAAATTCTGGGAGAAAGTTAATCAATACAAATATACCGAGCGAGCTAAAGGATATCTCATAGCAGTTGGTATGATGCCTGATAAAAATAAACAATAATGTATTCCTGAAATAATAAAAGTATATTTTATTGATTCCATATCTATAACTTGGGTTATAAGGGAGATTATGACGCAAGTTTACTAGTAAAAATCTAGTTTTTTACTCCAAAGAATGTCGTTTAAAATTTGCTTGAATTTACTCCAATACCTCAAGCTTTATTGCATCCTCGCGGCATATTTCATGACAGCAGTAGCATTTAATACAAGCAGAATAATCAACTTCTGCTATGTCAGTATCTATAGTTATAGCATTTCTTGGACAGATTTCTTGGCATAGTCCGCAGGCTGTGCATTTCTCAGTTGGTACCGGGTAACGTATAGGTTGTTTTTTCCCTGTTAGTAAATAACTAGCGGTTGAAGGCAAGATAAAGCTATCGTATCTGACGTCGCTTGGTGATAGAAGTGGATAACTTATGTCACGTGGCCATAAACGTCTTACTTTCGCTTGTCTCAGGGTTGGAATACCTACTGGTTCTATGTTGAGCATTTTGCAAACTGCGAGATCGAGAGCAACCGCATTTTCTGAGGCAAGAAGTACACCAAGTTCAACAGGTGTCCCACCAGCTGGCCCATCTCCCTGCATACCTATTATACCATCCATAATATTCAAATCAGGTGTGGCAACAGAGTGTACATCTAGGAGCATATCAGCAAATGGTTTTTTCTTAATGAATTTTGAATGATATTTTGCTTTTGTTAAACCGGGTACAGTGCCATACATTATCTTTGTAGCCATTGTCATGGTCATGTAGGAGTGTGTTTTTATTTTTGGTAAAGCAATTATTTTGTCTGCGTCCAGGACAAATTTGCATATTGATGTTTTTTTCAATTTTTTACCGTTGTGGATAGAAATTTTTTGTGAGCGTGTATCGTAATTTAACTCAACACCAAGATCCCGTTCCAGTTTTTTCAATCCAGAACGTTCATATACTTTCTTCAATCTCCTTTTTGTAAACTGTCCGGATGGTGAGTCTCCTATGTAGGGTGTACCTCCCTCTTTAAGTACTGCTTTAACAACCGCTTCTACGACTGCAGGATGGGTTACTACAGCCTTTTCTGGTATACTTGCATTTAATAGATTAACTTTCAGCAGAATTCGTTCTCCTTGGTTTATATAATGTTTAATCCCACCCAGAGGAGTTAAGAGTGAGTCTAGGTTTATTTTGGGATATGTACTTTTTTGAACGCATACTGTAGGGTTATTTAATTGGCTATTATGAGACATCATATTCGAAATTCTTAGCTTATTTATTAACATGTGCATGATTACAAAATCATATTAATGGGAGATTTTGACGCGGATTAACCAATAAAAATATTATGATTTCTACAAAGGATAGGCAAGGGATTTGAACACCTTTTAACCGGTAAAAAATATTGGATTACTCCTGTAGACTTGAATTATAAAATTATACAAAAGATATTTTGAGTTTTGGAAA
>JAGLML010000028.1 GCA_023140035.1 Thermoplasmatales archaeon | reverse complement strand
AAAAATGAATGATTTAAGTGAATTAATTAGAGAACTGTCAGAAATTTACGATCCAGACAGTCGAGATACATATGTTAGCATCTACATTAATAAAGATGCAAATGTAAAATTCTTGGATAGACGAGAGAAAGCTTGTAAGTCATTACTATCGGGAGAAGAACAAAAAAATTTTATTAATACAATGGAAAAAATCAAAGAATTTCTTAATAGAAATGCAGGCAATACTTTAGCAATTTTCGCATCTCACACACATAATTTTTTTAAATCTGTTTCATTGCCTATTGAAGTAAATAAATTATTAATTGTTGATTCCTCACCATATATACGCCCCCTTGCTAGGATTCAAGATGAGTGGGAATCCTTTACATTAGTACTTCTTAATTCAAACTATGCAAAAATATTTTCAATTTCTCTTGGCAAAGTAGAGCAGGAAAAAAACCTCTCTGCAGATATTATGAACAAACATAAAAAGGGAGGTTGGTCCCAAGCGCGTTTTCAAAGACTGAGAAAGGGAGCCATACACGCTTTCTTCTCAGAAGTTATGGAAGCACTTGAAAAAATTGCTGATGAGCAAATCATTCTAGCAGGTCCTGGCCAAGCAAAATTACAATTCAGGGATGTGCTCCCTAAAAATCTAAAAGAAAGAATTGTTGACGTAATAGATATAAGCATTGATGATGAAAAAGAACTTTTGAAAGAATCTATTCATAAAATAACTGAGTTGGAAGAACGAAAAAGCAAGGGGGCAGTACAACAATTAAAAGAAGAGATCTTAAAAGATGGTCTTGCTGCTTATGGGTTTGATGACACCTTAAATGCGGTAAAAAACGGACAGGTTGAATTATTAATAATTGAAAAAGATTACAAGCTCAAGGGATACCTCTGTGAGCATTGTCAACTATTAAAAGCGGGTGCGATTAAAAACTGCCCAAATTGCAGTAGTCCCACTTCTGAGGTGGATGTAATTGAAGAAATTTTAGAGTTTGCCGAAAGAACCGATGCAGAAATTGAGTTTGTTGATGATGAGGAAATACATAATCTTGGACATGTTGGAGCAATTCTTCGATACAAATAGTAATCAATCATTCTTTCACAAAATCTATATAAAATCTCAAAAGATGGGCCGATTAAGGGAAAACTAATGGTTTTTACAATAGGTATCAGAAGAGAAGACAAAAATCGGTGGGAAAGACGAGTCCCATTAATTCCAAAACATGTTAAAGAATTCAAAGAAAAATATGGTATTGAAACAATCATTCAACCATCACAAATTCGTGCTTATTCTGAAGATGAATATGCTAAAGCAGGTGCCACTATTAAAGAAGATTTATCAAACTGTCCAACCATTTTTGCAATAAAGGAAATACCTATCAATTTTTTCGAATACGGGAAAACCTATATTTTCTTCTCCCATACGATTAAAGGTCAGAAATACAATATGCCTATGCTTAAGAAAATGATGGATCTTAAGTGTAATTTAATTGATTATGAAAGAATTGCCGATGACCGCGGGTATCGCCTAGTTTTCTTTGGTAGATTTGCGGGTCTTGCAGGAATGGTTGATACACTATGGGCTTTTGGACAGAGGTTGAACTCCAAAAACATAGACACGCCGCTTAATGAAATGAAACAAACGATTCATTACAAAAATCTAGATGAAATCAAAGAGCATTTGAAAAAAATTGGAAAAAAGATACAGCAAAATGGACTTCCCGAATCTTTAACACCTTTGGTAATTGGATTTGCGGGATATGGTAACGTATCAAAAGGCGCTCAAAAAATCTTAGACATACTGCCTGTGAAAGAGATTTCTCCTAAAGAAATGAAAAAGATTTATGACAATCCTTCAAGCAATTGTATATATAAAGTAGTATTCAAAGAAGAAGATATGGTAAAACCGATTTCATCTGATGATAGCTTTGATCTTCAGGATTATTATCAGCACCCTGAAAAATATCAATCTATTTTTGAGAACTATATTCCTCATTTAACAATACTAATGAATTGCATATACTGGAATACTCAATATCCACGACTTGTTACCAAGGACTTTTTGAAGAAAAATTATACAGAACGTTTGAATTTACAAGTAATTGGGGATATAAGCATAGACATTAATGGAGCAATTGAATTTACTGAGAAGGCAACCACTCCAGATAATCCAGTATTCGTTTATGATCCTTTAACAGATACGATAAGAGATGGATACATTGGCGAGGGCGTTGTTATTATGGGAGTTGACAATCTTCCATGTGAGTTACCACGCGAATCTTCTCATGCTTTTAGTGATGCTCTTCATACTTTGGCACCAGAAATTGCAAGAGCCGATTTTACCCAGGATTTTGACAATTGTAAGTTATCTCCTTCAATAAAAAAAGCAGTTGTTTTGTATCACGGTAAACTTACGCCCGATTATCAGTACATCGACAAATATTTATAAAGAAATCCATTTCGCCTCCAACGGTTCTATTGATTAAAGGAGATAAAAAATGAAGAAAATATTGGTTCTTGGTGCCGGAATGGTTTCTAGACCTCTCGTAAGATATCTTTTAGATCAACCAAACTATCATGTAAAAATGGCAAGTAGAACAGTTAGCAAAGCCGAAAAAATAATAGATTTCCATGAAAGAGGAGAAGCATTGACATTAAACGCTTCAGATGACGTAGCATTAGAAAATTTAGTTTCTGAGTCAGGTGTTGCTGTTAGTTTTCTTCCATACGAATATCACGTTAAAGTTGCAAAACTTTGTATAAAACATAAAAAACATCTGATGACAACCTCCTACGTCAGTGATGAGATGCAAAAGCTTAATGACCAGGCAAAAGAAGCAGGAATTTTACTTCTTAACGAATGTGGTCTTGATCCAGGTATTGATCATATGTCTGCAATGAGGATAATCCACGATGTTGAGATGAAAGGTGGAAAGGTTGTTAGTTTTAGATCTACCACTGGTGCCCTTCCTTCCCATGAGGCTAATAACAATCCTTTTGGCTACAAGTTTTCGTGGGCTCCTCGAGGTGTTCTCCTAGCCTCTCGTAATCCCTCGAAATGGTTGGAAGATGGCAGGGAGATATCAATTCCTGGTGAACTGCTCTTTGAAAACTATTTCTTACAGGATGTTCCGGGAGTTGGTACATTTGAAAACTATCCAAACAGAAACTCTGTTCCATATAAAGACATCTATGGGTTAAAAGATGCAACAACGGTGTATCGTGGCACGTTTAGGATGACTGGTTGGTGCGAAACTATGAGAAAAATTGTAGCTTTGGGGTGGCTCAGCGATAAACCAGTCAACGGTTTTTCTGGTAAAACATACGGCGATCTGACAAGACATCTTATTGGTGTGAGTTCTGATGAAAACCTTCCAAAAGCAACCGCGGCATTTCTTGGTCTAGAAACATATTCTGCTGTTATCAAACGACTTGAATGGCTAGGCCTTTTTAGTGATGAATCTCTTCCAGAAGATAAAGACAATCCGCTTGATTATCTCAATGTAATAACTCTGAAGAAGATGTTATTGGGTGAGGGGGAGCGAGATATGATTGTGATGTATCATGAGATTATTGCAGAATATCCCTCTAAAAAGGAGTACATTACTTCGACATTGGTTGACTACGGTATACCTAACGGTGATTCCTCGATTGCTCGTACGGTTGCATTGCCGGTAGCTATTGCTGTTAAAATGATTTTAGAGGGAAAAATCAATATTGCTGGAGTTCACATTCCAATAATTCCGGAGATCTACAATCCAATTCTTGATGAACTTGAAGGGATGGACATTAAATTTAACGAAAAAACCGAGGTTCTATAACCTATTTTTTAGTTCCTTATATAAACAAAATCTTTGCTATTTAGTCCAGTTTTAGATAACAACTGTATAATAAGTTTTATATAATTTTAAAAATAGTAAATATAATAAAATAGGTATTAAATTATGAAAAATAATGCTGTAAAGATAGTAATAATTGGAATAATATCTTTGTTACTGATAAGTGGCATTAACCCAATATCATCTAAAAATGTATCTTCTAATATGGAATACAGTGAGGTTACAGGATTTTCTAACGGAAATGACACAACGCCTCCTATTGTAAAGCTCATAAAACCTGACAAAGAGTTGTATATAAACAACAGGGCGATAATGGGACTTTCCACACCTACCCTGATTGGAGGTATCGATGTTATAGCCGAAGTTTCAGATAATGAATCTGGAATAAAAATGGTGAACTTCTACATTGATGGGCAATTGAGAGATACTGCATACGTCCCCCCTTATAAATGGACTTGGAATGAAAGAATATTTTTAGGACACACTGTTAAAGTAGAGGCATACGATAACAACGACAATAGAGCAGAAGATTCTGATAGTGTATTTATATTTAATTTCTTTCCACAAACTAAGTTTGGTACCATCAAAGGACAGGTTATTGGTGGACTGTTTAATCTAAGCATACCTGGAGTAAAAATTACTGTTCAATCAGGATCATTTGAAAGATTTACATTTACCAAAAGAATTCCACTGATCAACAGAGGATGTTTTGTCTTACGACTTCCACCAGGACGTTATTTGCTAACCCTAGAGAAAAACAGATTTGTTACACAACAAAGTGATATAAGAGTCTTCCTAGATGATAACGAGTATTTAAATTTCGAACTAGAAATAGCCTAAAGCATTATTGCTCAAATTAACCTATTTTTTTAAAAATTTCTTTCCAACTGTTGAATAGTAACCTCGTCTTTCTTGTAAGTTTATTTGGTTTTTTCCGAACGTTTTCCTACAGTATATAAACTTTGGAGGATATAATTCTGGATAAATAGGAAATGATGTGATAATATGGACCTGAAAAATGTTCAAATAAAAGGAATATTGATATTAGGCATGTTGGTATGCGCGAGTCTAGTAACTGCATTTTCACTATCGCCACTGGGCCGAGGAACATATACATATGAAATTCAAACCTTTTCGTCCTATGACGAACTCATTGATTTTCTCAATAGTAATTATGAAAACTATACTGGTTATGGGTGGCTTTGTGGGGATGCCCCTGCAATGGAGTTTTCAAAATCTGGAAGAGCCGAAGCTGTAGATAATAATGGTGTCGGTGGGACTTCTGTTGATTTCTCAAATACAAATATTCAAGTAGAAGGTGTGGATGAACCAGATATTATAAAAACAGATGGAACTTATCTGTATGTTGTAGCAGATCAGAAGATATTTATTGTAAAGGCTTATCCTGCAGAGAAAGCTATTATTTTATCTGAAATCTCGTTGGAGAGCGATGTATATCTCAGCAATATTTTCATCACCAAAGATCGACTCATTGTTTTTGGTACCTCATATAAATATCCATTAGACTATGATACACCTGAATATTGTTGGTGGGGCGGAATATCAACTACAGTGATTAAAATATACGATATAACTGATAGAGAAAACCCTGAAATCGTAAAAGATGTGGAAGTAGATGGGGGATACTTTGATTCCCGGATGATTGGCGATTACATCTATATTATCGCTACTGAGTATTCTTATAATATTTACAGTGTTCGTGAGGGTAATGAAACCATTAACATACCTGAGATAACAATTAATGATGTTTCAAGAAAAATACCCGCCGACCAGATTTACTATGTGGATATACCTGATAGACTGGATACTATGACTCATGTCATATCGATTAACATATATGATGATGAAGTAAATCAAAAAAGCTTCCTTCTTGGCAGTTCTCAGTCTATGTATGTATCAAAAAATAATATTTTCTTAGCATATACAAGATACGATTACGTCTATCCTTTGATAAATAGTTTTTATAGCAGTACAGAAGAAAAAACAATACTACATAAAATTTCAATAAACGATGGAGACATCTCTTATGCTGCTCAAGGTGAAGTCCCAGGTCGTGTTTTGAACCAATTCTCCATGGATGAGCATGATGGATTTTTCAGAATTGCGACAACAGTTGGAAATGTATGGGACCAAGATGTTAAATCCAGCAACAATGTCTACATCCTCGATGGGGATTTGAACCGTGTATCTGAAATAGAAGAAATCGCCCCTGGTGAACAAATCTATTCAGCAAGATTCATGGGCGGAAAAGCATATCTTGTAACCTTTAAGAAAATTGATCCGTTCTTTACACTCGATTTATCAGATCCGTACAATCCAAAAATCCTTGGTAAACTGAAAATACCCGGGTATTCTGACTATCTGCACCCTTACGATGAGAATCATATCATTGGTATTGGAAAGGACACCGTCGAAGCACTGGATTCTTTAAAAGAATCCCGTAACTTAGATTTTGCCTGGTATCAAGGGCTCAAGATTGCATTGTTTGATGTTAGTGATTTCGAGAACCCAAAAGAGGTTGCAAAGATAATCATAGGGGATCGTGGAACAGATAGTCCAGCTCTTTATGACCATAAAGCTTTTTTATTTGACAGAGAAAAAGAATTATTAGTTATCCCTGTAAACTTTTTTGAGATCAGTGATGAAATCAAAGAGCAATATGATGACTACACTGGTAGTATGTATGGTGAATTTACCTTTCAGGGAGCGTTTGTATATCAGTTAAACCTTGAAAATGGCTTTGAGTACAAGGGACGAATAACTCATCTAGATGACGAGGATATTCTTAAATCAGGTTATTACGGATATTGGGGTTCTTCTTCCATCTCTCGCTCTCTCTACATTGACGATGTTCTCTACACAATTTCTAATAGCATGATTAAGATGAATAATCTTGGGACACTCAGTGAAATCAATAGTATAAAACTTGTGTAAACTGTTATAGAATAGTTTTGAGAGAGAAAACCTCCCTATACATTTCTTCTCCCCTTCTCTCTCTATTATTTTATCAATTTTCTTATCAGTATAATAGTCTGAAGAAACATGGATAAAAGATTTATTGAGGCTGTGGATTAAATAATAGTAATGATGGAAGAATGAAAAATCTAAAATGTATATTAAAAAAATGTTGGTAATGCTGGAATAACCGCACATATAATTCGTAAAGGAAGCATAATACTCTGTGCAATAATGAGGCCAACAAAAGTAAATAACCACAAAATCCAACAAGAAGGTAGTTCAAACTGGATAGTAACAATTTCTAAATCATTGTCTTTAACCAACATGTAGGTCTTTTTAACTACCTCTGAATCGACTCTTAATTGAGATAGTATAATGGCTATTTCTTCGTCACTTACATCAACATCGTTTATCTTATTATTCTGATTAATATTTGCTATAACTATTTTTACAAATCTATCAAATGATTTGTCATCCATTCTTTTGATAATATTGATTACCTTATCAAAAGATTCTGTTTCACTATTTCTTTTAGGGAAATATAAATTAGTTTCTTCCTCTTTACCAATATAATTAGCTGATATTTCATCGGTCTTGTTTCTTACCCTAAACAATGGCGATGCTCTGGCAATAGTAGAAGATTTAGTGGTTTGATACCCTACCACACCTGTAAACGACACCAGAACAAGTATTACAACTGCTATGATACTACCTATTAGGATTTTCTTATTCATATCATTCCCTCATATTAAATTGAAAATAAACACAAATGGTCCAAATATAAGACCTGATTTTGATGTGGAAACTTCATATGCATTACTAGAATTTGATGTAACTCTAACATCAATTAGACCAAGTCCAAAGATTAAATCTGAGTTTATATGTACTGTTTCATCTGGAGCGAGTTCTATTATTGAGTTACTGGTTATCCTATGTATCCTTCCTAGTATTCCACCATTTACAATCATAGTATTCTCTATGTTATATGCTGGATATTCTCCAATATTCTTTATCTCTGCAATTACCTCAGTTAATCCTATTATATTTGTAATTGAGAGTTCTGCTTTACCAACACCTTCTAAAATTGCACCTATGGCCCAATTGTAATCAAGGCCATAATCTGATAGCTCATTCCATGCAGAACTATGGTTATAGCTAAGCCAACATCCTTTTAATGGAGTTGAAGGACCATCATCGCAAAATATAATACCTGGATGGCTTCCATTTGTTTTTTGTTTCCAATCAAAGGAAATCCAGAGTTCTGAATGGTCATTAAGAGAGATAGGTTCTTTTAAGTGTGTTATTTGAAATCCAGTTGAATTAAAGTAGAGTCCATTATCTTGATATATTATAGAACCTGGTGTTGATGCTGAACCCTGTGCATATATGATGAGGTCTGCCCAGATTTCAGTCTGTCCATGGTCAATACTAGTTTTAACTGTTATCTTGGTGAGATTCCAGTCTTGGTATGGAGATAATTCATCAGGTGTTAATCTAATTGCTGACTGCCAGGGTTCGCATAATCCAAGAGTATGGGTAAGTGTTTGTGGGTTGTAATAATAGATTTCTTCCTCATCTAAAGGTAGTTTACTAAGAACTGCAGATGATTCAGATGAAATAGATGGTGCAATAGCAAGTCCAAGGAAAAGAACTATCACTCCAACAACGAGTAGTTTCTTCATTTCACACTCCTATGTCATATGGTTCTTGTGCTGGATGCCAGTCAATACCATCAAGAAATACTATTTTATTAATAAATAACCAATCTCGACCAAATATCAGTTTAGGAAACAACATAGGTCTCCCCCAAAAATTTCCTTTCCAATAATTGTGACTACCTACCGAGTGTACCTTTATTATATTTTTTATAAAATCATTCCTGGTAACTATATTAGAAGAAGAAAAACCTATAACAAAACCATAATAATTGAATTTAAAACAATTGTTCATTATTGTTGAGTTATTACATCTATCTGAAAGTGTTAAACCCTGGTGATTACTAGTAAATATGTTTCTTGATAAATTATTATTTTCACAATACGAATAAATTTCAATACCACCAAAATTATTCTCTAATATGTTTCTTTTTATGATATTATCACGAGAATAAAGGTTTATCACTATTCCATATTCATTTTCTGAGAAATAATTATCAGTTACGATATTTCTATTAGAATAATATGTGATATCAATTCCAAAATCTATATTCTTAATAACTGAGTTATTAGATATAATGTTATCTCTACTTTGTGCTCTTATTTCTATACCGTTCCAGTCATTATGACAAACATAATTATTATCAATAGAATTGTTATGAGAATAGTTACCATATTGTGAGTGATAAACATCAATACCGTTCTTTGTATTATTACAAATATTGTTACCTTCAATAATCGTATAAGTACAATCAGCTAATATCAACCCTTGTCCATTATTATTAATAATATTGTTATCAATGATATTATTCTTATGACATCCATTTAGTGAGATTCCTTCACCGTTGTTGTTTCTAATCGTATTATTTTGTACTTGAAAATTATTGCCAGCTAAAAATAAAATACCAGTTCCGTTATTGTTTATTATTATATTGTCTTGAATAATACAATAATTCAAAGTATGTTGAAAAGTTATGCCACGACCATCATTGTATTTTATAATATTGTTAGAAATTATGCACCAATCTGACCAAATTTGTATACTACTCCAATATTTTCCATTTTGAATAGTGAAATCTGAGAGAGTTACACCTTTTGCATTAATCTCTACCACATAATTTTCATAACTACTATTGATAACCGTTGTTTCTTTATTTTGACCAACGACATTGATTTCTTTGTCGATTATAATATTCTCGCAATAGGGTGATGAATCATCATATACAAAAACTGTATCCCCCTTACTTGCATCATCTATCGCATTCTGAATACTACTGTAGTTACCTGGTCCACTCCCACCGACATATAACATATTACCATCAAAAGACAGGATAGATGACTTTTCGACTACGTTAGTTCCACTTGATGGAATAACACTCACGCTGATGAATAAGAGAATAACAGCAACTACTACTCCTTTATTGATGAGGATATTTCCTTCCATGAATTTCCCCCTCTTCATATTAATAATGCAGAACTGATATATTTGTTTACCTGTTGTTTTACCCATCTAAGATAATAACTCATTATTTACCATTAATTCCAGGATAAAATCTAAATAGACGATGCATATTAGTATTATATAAGGGGATTAATAAAATGTACAAAAAACCTGCATGTATTTTAATTTGTATGCTGCTTGTTATTACCGTATTATTACCAATTGGAGAGGCTATTAATGGTAGTAAAATTGATGGAGTAAATCCTCGTGGATCCCTTGACATTGATTGGTGGTCAATGTTTCGCCATGATTCAGAGCATACGGGTTTTTCAACGTCAACTGCACCGGATACTAATCAAGTGCTGTGGTCATATCAAACGGATTTTTTTATTTCTTCGTCTCCTGCTGTTTCACATGGAAAAGTGTACATTGGATCATGGGATAATAAGATTTACTGTTTCGACATGAATAATGGAGAGATGTTATGGAACTATACAACATATGGCGAGATTACATCTTCCCCTGCAGTTGCAGATGGCAAAGTTTACATCGGCTCAAAGGATTCTAAGATGTATTGTCTTGATGCCATTGATGGTAGTCTTATATGGATTTATGATACCATTTTTATGGTTGAATCATCTCCCGTAGTTATAGATGGTAACGTTTATTTTGGTTCCAGTGATGGCGCACTTTATTGTTTAAACGCTGACGATGGAGGCCTTATTTGGAGTTATCCAACAGGAAACGTTATTTGGTCCTCCCCAGTTGTGTCTGATCAAAAGGTATACTTTGGTTCACTTGATGGGGTTCTTTTTTGTTTGGATAGTACTGATGGAGATCTTGCTTGGTCTTATACTACAAGCAGCGGAATATGGTCATCTCCAACTGTTTTTAATGGAAAAGTTATTTTTGGATCAAATGATAATAACGTATATTGTTTAAACGCAGAAGATGGTAGTTTTATATGGAGTTATGATACACTTGGGGAGGTGCATTCTTCCCCGGCACTTGCCTATGGTTATGTTTATATCGGTTCAAGTGAAGGCGATACTGATGGCGGGTTGCATTGTTTAAATGTAGAAACGGGTGGATACATTTGGAAGTATCAAATAGACGGCGGTATTTGGTCACATCCTTCAGT
>JAGLML010000027.1 GCA_023140035.1 Thermoplasmatales archaeon | reverse complement strand
CTATCTCCTACTTTTACAGCTTTTTTCATTTCCAGTTTTCAACTCCATTTGCTTAAATAATTCATGCGGATACCGGGACTCGAACCCGGGCAATTGGCTTGGGAAGCCAATATCATAACCACTAGATTATATCCGCTTTTCTAAGGAGTAAAATACGCTTTTTGTTTTAGTAGTTTGCCATGTAAAAACTAAAATTCATGACAGATACCAATTTTTTCTTTTTGTAGAATTTACTAAATTTATAAATAAAAAGAAGAAAGAATTATTTAATTTAAACAGTCTCAAGAATCTTCAGCACATATTTATAGAATTTATCAACTGTGCTGATATGCACTTGTTCTTCTGGAGAATGAGGGTATTTAATGGTCGGTCCTATGGATATCATGTCCATTCCTGGGAATTTCTCTCCTATGATTCCGCATTCTAACCCAGCGTGGATTGCTTCTACTGTTGGTTCTTCACCATACATCTCTTTAAAGATTTTCTTTGAATGAGCTAGTAGATTCGACTTCAGGTTGGGTTTCCAACCAGGATATGGTATTTCTTCAGTAATCTTTGCACCGGAAAGCGTTGCAGTTGCACGTATTCTGTCGCGGAAATCTTGCAGAGCAGACATAATAGAACTTCTTGAACTCAAACCTATTAATGCATTATTCTCATCTAAAGAAACCGTTGCAAGATTTGTGGACGTTTCTACAAGGTCTGGTATATCATAACTCATCTTGTCGACGCCATGGGGAAGACCATGTAAGAGATTCAATAGTTTTACTTGCGAGTTTTTATCGAGTGCCATGTCGAGTTTTTCAATGTCTTCTATTTCCATTTTAAAGTTGGGATCGATGGGTTTAATCTCTTCCAATATATCCTTTTCTTCAGCTTTTAAATTAGATATAAAAGAGCTTTTGTCTGTTTTACCTATGGAAACTTTTGCATATGCTTCACGGGGTATTGCATTATGTTTATCTCCACCTTTGATATCAGTTAGGCAAAGGTCATGGTTTTGTGATGTTTTCCAGAGCATACGTACTAGAAGTTTTACTGCATTTCCTCTCTGTTCATAAACATCTATACCGGAATGCCCTCCTCTGAGACCTGAGATTTTAATAAGAATGCTGTCCATATCTCCGTCATTCTGTTGTTTCTTTATTGGTAGTGTTATCTTTGAATTACCACCACCAGCACATCCAACAGTTATAACACCAAAGTCTTCACTATCAATATTAAGCATTATCTTTCCTGTTAACATATCTGATTTCAGTGCAAACGCACCTGTAAGTCCTGTCTCCTCATCAACAGTAAACAATGCCTCTATAGGTCCATGTTTCAATGTCTTATCTTCTAATACAGCAAGGCTTGTTGCAATACCTATACCATCGTCTGCTCCGAGAGTTGTGCCATCAGCTGTAAGTATATCGCCCTTTATCTTGAGTTTTATTGGATCTTTGGTAAAATCATGATCGACGTCACTGTTTTTCTCACAAACCATGTCCATATGGCTCTGCAAAATAACAACTGGTCTATCTTCCATCCCCGAGCTTGCAGGTTTTGAAATGACAACATTACCTGGCTTATCAACCTTTGACTTTAAACCCTGCTGTTTTGCAAAATCTAAAAGGTAATTTCTAATTTTCTCCTCATGTTTTGAACAGTGTGGTATTTTTCTGATCTCATCAAAGTGTTTCCATAAAACTTTCGGTTCTAACTTCTCAATAACTGACATATCTATGCCTCCCTTAAATTAAAAAATGGTAATACAACAACAAATAAAAAAGGTTTGCCAAGATAGTTACATGGTATTACTATTTCATAACCTTGTAGAAATAGTTTATATAATCCTCATCTATATACCGAGATAGCGGAGGCAATTTATTATGGATTGGGGAATGAAGAACAGATTATCAAAGATAATCAAACCAAAAGATGGACATACTGTCATGCTTGCTGTTGACCATGGGTATTTTATGGGACCTACAACAGGACTTGAAAAACTTGACGAAATGGTAAAACCGCTATTGCCTTATGCTGATGTTCTCATGCCAACAAGAGGGGGCTTAAGGAATTACATACCTCCAGAAACAGATATACCTATATGTCTAAGGGTATCAGGAGGTACTAGCATTCTCAACGAAACAAATCTACTTCATGAAGGTATCATTGTATCGATGGAGGACGCTATTCGACTTAATGTTTCCGCGGTTGCTTTCTCTATCCTTGTTGGTCAACCTTTTGAGAGAGACACTCTTCTTGGATTTACCCAAATAATCGATGAGGCAAATCGATATGGCATTCCTGTTCTTGCGGTAACAGCTGTTGGTCGTGGCCTTGGAAAGGATGCGAAATATCTCTCGCTTGCTTCTCGGATGGCCGCCGAACTTGGTGCTAGCATTGTCAAAACATATTACTGTAAGGATTTCGAACATATCGTTGAAACATGTCCTGTTCCAATTGTTATTGCAGGGGGTAAAAAGATTCCAGAAAAAGATGCATTACAAATGGCTTATGACGCATTGCAAGCAGGAGCAATCGGTGTGGATATGGGACGAAATGTTTTCCAAAGCAGCAACCCTGTAAGTATGATCAAAGCAGTAAACGCTATTATCCACAAAAAATACACACCGAAAGAAGCATACGACCTATTCAAATCAAATAAATAAAAAACACCATAGATTTATATAAAAAATCACCTTTACCATCGAAAAATATGAGGGAGACGAAAAATGGACCCGTTATTGATTTTAGGCATAATCATCATCTTTGTTGTAGTAATCTTTTTGCTTATATTTGTAAGCTACTATAACAGGATTATTAGGCTAGAAAACAGAATAGATAATTCATGGGCACAAATTGATGTTCAACTCAGAAGAAGAGCAGAGCTCATTCCAAACCTCATGGAAACCGTCAAAGGCTATATGAAGCATGAAAAAGAAGTGCTTGAAAATGTAACCAAAGCACGAACATCTCTTATGGATGCAAAGACACCACAAAAAAACATTGAAGCAGATAACATGCTTACTGGAGCATTAAAAACACTATTTGCAGTAGCAGAAAATTATCCTGATTTAAAGGCAAATCAGAATTTCTTGAACCTACAGGATGAACTCACCCACACCGAGGATAAAATTGCTTATTCCAGACAACACTACAATGATACTGTTTTATCATTTAACAACACAATAGAGACATTCCCTGGCAACTTTTTTGCACGCAGAATGGGAAAGAAAGAACGAGAGATGCTACAAATTCCAGAAGCATCTAGGGAACTGCCAAAAGTAAAATTCTAAATGATTGTAAACGTTTGATACCATGGCAAAACATCTGCAGATGGAAGATCATATCCGGAAAAACAAGCGCAACACTATACTCGTTTGTACAATTATGGCGATATTGTTTTTAGGTGTTGTTTTTGCCTTTGGGTATATCTTTACAGGAAGTATATATCTCGGACTTATATTCGGAATCCCTATTGCAATTGCATACGTTGCCATAACTTATTCATTTTCTGTACAGACAGTAATATCTGCAGCTAAAGCTCGTCCTGCAAACCCACATGTAAGAGAGGAAAAATTATTCATCTATAAAGTTGAAGAAATGGCTATAGCTGCAGGCCTTCCAACTCCAAAGGCGTATGTCCAGGAATCAGACAATATTAATGCATTTGCGACAGGTAAAAAACCAGAGAATGCAGTGATTTGTGTAACAACAGGCGCTCTACGAAAACTGGATAAGGATGAACTTGAAGGCGTTATGGCCCATGAAATGAGCCACATAAAGAATCATGATATTCTTATTGCGACAGTGACACTAGCTGTTGTTGGTACAATAGCTCTTCTTGCTGAAATTCTGTTCTATTCAATGTTTTGGGGTGGTGCCGGTAGAGGCAGAGGGAGAGGCGGGGGTAACGCTATCATTCTTGTTTTAGCAATTCTGCTTGTAATACTTGCACCTATATTTTCGAGACTCGTTTATCTTGCAATATCAAGAAGAAGAGAATACCTTGCAGACTCAAACGGTGCATATCTAACTAGAAACCCTGAAGGACTTGCGAAGGCTCTTGGGAAAATAAAAGCAGATCATCCAAAGGGGAAGCCCAAAGGATCAAAGACAGTAGCCCCTCTTTACATTGCAAACCCATTTAAGCAGCAAAACATAGAATCTATTTGGTCAACACATCCCCCAATCGATGAGAGAATTAGAAGATTGAGATCGATGTAATTTTTCTAATCTGTAAAAAAAGCTATTAAACATTTACTGATAATCAGGCTTGTGTGTCGTTATGGAAAAAATGAAAGTTGCAATGTATTATAATAATAACGATGTAAGAATCGAAGAGATGCCCATACCAGAAATCAACGACAATGAACTCTTGGTAAAGATCCGTGCAAGTGGCATCTGCGGCAGCGACGTGATGGAATGGTACCGTATCAAGAAAGCGCCTCGAGTACTTGGCCACGAGATGTCTGGAGATATTGTAGAAGTTGGGAAAAACGTAAAAAAATACAAGGTTGGTGATAGAGTATTTGTCTCTCATCATGTTCCTTGTAACAATTGCAGATATTGTCTAAATGATCAATATACACTCTGCAATACACTACATTCTACAAATTTTTATCCTGGAGGTTTTGCAGAATATCTGAAAGTTCCAGAAATAAATGTTGATAAGGGCGTATTTCTTCTTCCTAAGGAGATGTCCTATGATGAGGGTGTCTTTATTGAACCGTTGGCCTGTGTTGTACGAGGAATGCAAATTGCTGAGATGAAACCAGGACAAAGCGTCCTTATCATTGGTAGCGGCATCGCTGGATTGCTACAAATAAAACTTGCACGGGCATTGGATGCTGGTCGAGTTATAGCTACAGATATTGACGATTATCGGTTAAAAACAGCAAAAAAAATGGGTGCTGATGTGTCTATACATGCAAAAGAAAATGTCCCAGAACAGGTGAAAAAACATAACAAGGGAAAACTTGCTGATCTTGTTGTCATATGTACAGGAGTACCATCTGCAATAAAACAAGGATTGCGATCAGTTGACCGTGGTGGTACAATTCTTTTTTTTGCTCCGACAGAACCCGGCGTGGAAATACCATTTCCATTGTTTGATTTATGGAATAAGGGAGTTACAATGGTTTCAACTTATGCTGGCAGTCCTAAGGATATTGCCATGGCAATTGATCTTATCAAATCAAAAAAAGTGGAGGTTACAGACATGATTACTCATAAGCTTTCACTTTCAGAAGTGGCTAAAGGTTTCAAATTGGTGGCTGAGGTAAAAAATTCTATCAAAGTAATTATTGAGCCTCAGAAATAACCATTTTTATAAGTTAATCTAAAAAAGAATGAGAAAGAAAAATTGAGGTAAGGTAGATTTCTCAGTTATTCGTTTTTTCCTTTTTCCTCATCTAGCTTGTATTCGCCTGGTTCTACAACAGGTTTTTTCTCTGCCATATAATAAAATAACGCAAAAAATACCAATATCGCAAATATAAAAATGATAGCAAACAAGATTATCGCTCCAACTATAATCCCTGCAACGAAAATCTCTCCGAGCCATATGAGCACACCGGAAAAAAGTAGATAGAAAAGCCCGATAATTATACCTGCAACGATTAAAGCTGCTAGCAAAGCCGCTAGCAATCCTTTAATCATCTTGTCAAACCTCCAATCAAGGTTCCAGCTATTCCACCAGATCCCGAAGTCCCTCTACTAGATGGTAGAAACGGCGTTAATGCGGTTGCAAGATTACCAAGATTCATTGATTGAATAATTATTTTGCCAGGTCCTCTTAGAGTAGTTAAAAAGATTCCTTCGCCGCCAAAAAACACGGTTTTTATCCCTTTAACCCGCTCTATATCATAGGCTACGGTGCCATCCCAGCCTACGACACTACCTGTATCAACCTTCATAATCTGATCTGGCTTAAGATCAAACTCGACAAAATCACCACAAGCATGAATAAACACTGTACCAGTTCCTGACAATTTTTCAAGTATGAATCCTTCTCCCCCGAAAAACGCTGCTCCAAGTCTCTTCTGAAAAGCTATACTCATATCAACTGAATCCTCAGCTACAAGAAAAGCATCCTTCTGAACGAGAAATTCTTTACCTGTTGATAGCTCTATCGGTTTTATTGTACCAGGAGCATTACCACCAAAAGATACAAGAGCTGTTCCTCCTGCAGATGTAAACTCAGTGAGAAATATTGTCTCCCCAGCAAATTTCCTCCCCATTCCCTTCAAAAGCCCTCCTCTCATTTTTGCTTCCATATTAATATTTGCACTCATATAAACCATTGAGCCTGCTTCAGCAAAGATTTTTTCACCAGGATCTATTTGAAGAGTTACCAGCTGTAAATTATCTCCCGATATCTTATATTCCATGTAACGAGATATATCAAACTTGAAATTAAATATTTCCCTTTCACTTTGTTTACCTCACAGAGTTCTATACTTCCGCAGTGTGGACATTTAAGGTATCCATCTTCTTCGATTGGTGTGACATACACAGGTTCATTAGTTGTTGAGCAGGATACGCACTTGTATTTATGCATTCGCTTTCTCCCCCTTCGCTTTCTGTTCCTTCAGTTTTTGTTGATGTCTCTTAGAATATTCCTTCACTTTGTCAGGATTCTCATCACGCCAATTCTTACTCCACTGTTTGTACTTATCTTTGTTTTTGTGGTAGAATTTACGCCAATGCTCACGTCGTCTGTCAATCTCGTTTTGTATATCCTTGTTGTTAGGATTCTGTTTCAGCATTTCTTTCAGCTGAGTTGTGGACTTCGTAGTAAGTCCTGTTGTTTTCTTCTCTTCGCTGTTTTCAGTGTTTGTTTTTTTATGTATCATCTGTTGTAGTTCCTTTGTAACATCCTTCTTAGTGTTGTTACCAGCCTTCTTACTCTTTGGTTTGTCAACCATTTCATATCACCGCATCGGGATGTTACTCCTTACATTTAAAAAGTGTGATACATATTAACACGGTAGTTGAACTAATTTCACCATTCAGCTTTATCGAAAATACAACTTTCTCATTATTTTCAAAAACTGTTTCTCCTGTACTTTGCTCATTCTAAATGATAATTTCGCAGTCTAATCATCGTGAGATTTTCCGTTTAAATTGATTTTAACGCGCCAAAAAACGAATTGAATTGAAAATGAATGTAATTACTCTCGATGATTTTGATTATTAACTGTTTTTGGAAGTTGTACTGGCTACTAATTTCAATTTAAACGCGATTTTTACGCGCGAGAATAAGTTTTCTCATCCAGTCCTCAGAGAGAGAAGTGGATTATCAAAATACAAATGGTCCAAGTATAAATCTTTTTCTTTCTGTTGCAAGTTAGTATTTTTAAATTTCTCCGATTTTATCAATTTGTTTTTTAAGCCATCTATTGACTCCAAAAACTGAAATTAATATTCCGCCTTGGAATGTAATTATAATTGCTCCAGCCATATTCCAAAATCCATTAAATTGGTAAAATAATATTACATTTACTAATACAAACGATAGCAATAGAATTATTCCACATAATCCAGAAAGTTTCTTGCTAGATTTCCAAGATTTTAAATTTTAACATGGTTTTCCACATGCTGTTTCACAATTTAACAGTAGCATTCTGTAATGAGAAAAGCCAGGTTTTTGGGGGAGGAATAAAATGAAATGCAAATAAAACACTTAATATCTGGCTACGTGCCAATCTAAAAGTTGTTGGTGTATCAAATCAATCTAACCTCTGCCTTCCACTTCGTTAATCACGTGTCTCGTTTCCTCATCTTGTTGTGCATCTTCTTCCTTCGCTCGCTTCATAGCTTCTTTCATTTGCTGTTTCTCTTGTTTTTTGCCTATTTTGTCGTCTCTCTTTTCAGCTTTTTTATACTCTTTAAGATAAGCAGAATCCGCATCTCGATTCATTCTCTTTTTATAAGTGTCGTAATCCTTGCTACCATGCTCAACAGAATCATCTTTTTTCATCATTTTTTTAACATCACCATGCATATTAGCAGAAGTTGAGAAGGATGGTTTTTCAGAATAATGTCGTCTGTATTCTTTCTTCGGAGTACTACTACCAGTTAGAAAAACCTGCTTGTCTCGTTTACGTGTAAGAAATCCCATTTTTAACACCCATGGATGTAAAGGGATGCTCAGCTCAAAAGTCGAGCATCCCTAATTTGATATCGTATCAATCAAAGCGAGATAGACTACATCACGCTTATGTTTTGGCTTAAAGTGTTGAAAAAGTATATCACTAACGAATGTAAAAATTCTTAAAATCCAAATCCAAATTGGAGAGAGGCAATTATAATAGGTTGAAAAATTTCTTGATTAATTTAGTGATGTTTAGTGACTGTTACAATGACTGATTGTTTAGTTAGACAATTAAGCTGTAAGGTGAATTTAATGCACGTAATGTCTTTATTAAATGTTTAACGAGAACTCAATTCAGCATCAACGATTACATAATTCAGCATGATGGTGTAATTAGCAGTCAAGGTTTGCTACGCTTTTTTAAAAATTTTTAAATGAAGTAATTTGTTTTAAATAGTGCCAGTTTTAGAGTTTGGCATTGGAGAGAGGGAAAGATAATCAAAGACCTCAAAATTATTTTTTGTAAGGTTTAGTGATGTTTGGTGACTGAATCTTTAACTGGTGCGTTAAACATTAAACAAATAGTTGATACATCTGATAAGTGCTACTGTTGAGAAATAAGCAATCGGCATCCAAAAATCCCAAAACAAACTTTTCAAGGTTATTTTTTTATTACACAATACAAGTTTCATTCACCACCCCATACCTTTTGGAAGTCTGCCATCACATCTTCACCTATCAAATCCAAGTAAATTGCTGTTGTTGCCAAATCCGAATGACCTAAAATCAGCTGTAAATTTCTGATGTTCATACCGTTCTTTAAACAATAAACTGCGAAAGAGTGTCGTAGTGTATGTGGTGTCATATGATTATCACCTCTGTATCTCTTTGCAATGTTCCTTATTTGAGCAGTAGTTAATGGAAAAATAGTATCTTCTCTTATCATGTCAGAACTGTAAAATGTTAATAAATCACCTAAAGTGTTTTCTAAAGGTATCCATCTATCTTTCTTTCCTTTACCTTGATGAATAAAAATTCGCTTGTCTTCAGTATCAATATCCTTCTTTTTGAGTTTAACAAGTTCAGAATTACGCATCCCCGTTCTCCATAGTGTATTCAAAATTAAGAAATTTCTTTTGTTGTCGGATTTCGCTGTTTCAAGTACTTCTTCTACTTTTGTTTTTGTCAGGTATTTGGGAAGAGTTTTAGGTTTCTTCTCACTTTTTTTCGTTGATTTTTTTCCTTTCTTTCCTTTATAATACATGAACTAAAATCCTCACCATTTCTCTTTTTCAGAGTTTTCGTAAATCTATATCCAACTACGAAGTCTTATGTTTTATCGTCTCCTTAAAAAGAGGGAAAAGTGTAGGTTTATAGTCCCAGCAACTGTCTCATTATCGGAAACATCCGTGGATGATTCTGTAAGAACTGTAAAAACCACCAGTTCTGTGATTGCTGGTTCTTTGGCATAGTTTTGGATAATGAGTCTGGCCATTGCTTTATCAATGGACACATATCCTTGTTATCCCCTTCTGGTATCTCATAGGATGTGTCCCAAATACCCTTTAACCATATCCTCTTAGCTTTTGGGTATCTTTCTTTATAATCACTCCAGTAGTTACCATACTCGGCATCATCCCAGATATTGCTTCCTTTATCATGGGCGTTCTCTCCATTTTTTATGAAATTGTTGTAATAAATAAGATTATCATATGAGTTGGTAATATCTATGCCAACCCTGTTGTTCTTGATAGTGTTCTGTAGAATTAAGTTGTTGTTACATAAATAATGAAGGTCAATACCTTCATCATTATTATCTGTGATGATGTTTCCTGAAATAGTATTATTATAGTTATAAAATTCTATTTCTAAACCGCAGTTCCCGTTGTTTGAAATTATGTTATTGTATATACTATTTTCAGCTACATCAACAAGCACAACACCATCAACATGGTTGTCTTTAATAATGTTCTTTGAGATATTGTTATTATTCGAAGAGAGAACTATACGACAACCATATTTGTTGTTTGTAATTGAATTTCTAAATATACGATTATTGTTTGATGAATTAGCTAAGATAATACCAGAAGCATAATTATTTGTGATAATATTCTCAGAAATATACTCATTATAAGATGAACCATCTAATAATACACCAAAAAGGTTGTTATTCGCAATAATGTTGCCACAAATGATATTATTATCTGACTTAATTTCTAATCCTGCATCATAAATATCAAGATAATTATTCGAATAATCTCCACTATTTTGTATTGTAAATCCTCTAATAGTCACCAAACCAGCAGAGACATTAACAACATCTCCATTGCTGTTTCCATCAATAATTGTCGTATTTTTATTTTCTCCAATTAAATAAATGGATTTGTTGACAACCACATTCTCATAATACGGTGATGAATCATCATATACAAATACAGTATCCCCATCACTTGCATTATCGATAGCATCCTGAATAGTATTATAACAATGAGGACCTAAACATCCAACATATAAGATGTTGCCCAAGGGTGTTAAGATAAAGTCGTGGGTTGTGTTCTCATCGATGCTGAGCAAGACCCATTCAGTTTTGTATCCCAACTTAGAGGCAGTGCAATTCTTTGTACAGTTGCATATCGGAATATTGGTGACATGGTAATACCCAGAAGTATCAGTGTAGTTCTCTTCATATGTCCCATGGAAGTACACCCGTACCAGTGCTCCTTCTATTGGATTCATAGAAGTATTATTAACGTATCCAGATAAGCTACCTTCATAGAAAGTGGACATGGAAGATTGTTCTATATCAGCTATAGAATATGAAACACCTACAAAACCAGATGATAACAGCAACAGGATAACCAGTATCGGGATGATATGCTTCACTTTATAGTTCCTCCCTGAATATCTATAGATGCTTGGGTATATAAATATTTATTATCTGGAAACAGGGTTTTTTCATCTAAATGTC
>JAGLML010000260.1 GCA_023140035.1 Thermoplasmatales archaeon | reverse complement strand
TTATAGCAGGCGTCATTTGTAAACAGCGATGTGATTTAATTCCGTAAAATGTTTGTTTGTAGCATTCCCTGTTGAAAATAAGACTTTGTCTCATCCAATGACAAAGCTTTACACCTGAATGTTTGCCAACAATTGCATAATGCTGTTTTTCTAGAATCTTTTTTAATTCAGGATTCATTTGAATGTAGAGTTAGCCATATATTTGTGTTTTATATTTATTTTGTCGTTATGCACAATTATAGTTTATAAATTAATACATGTAAAATTTTAACTGTTTAACCAATTAACAAGCAAAATCATCGATATCTGGATAAATGTCGTCGTTAAAGATTATAGACATTTTACAGAGATGACAAATCCCTTCCTCATCATTTGCAGTTAAGTTACTGCCGCAAATAGAACAGTACTTGGTCATCTGTTTTATCAATCCCCAATTATATGTGTAAAGTAGTTATGGAATATAAACATTTCATTTTAACTGTATCGATATTATAATTATTTTCATATGCTGCCAACAAGTTTTTGTATTTGTAGATTAAATTAGTATCAATTATTTGTTTTTTAAACTTTTAATACTCAACATCTCTTCCATGTGGAGAAAACTTTAATAATAAACTATATATACGAATTAAATCAATATATTAAACAAAATATATAAACGCTAAGCTTGGTAGTTACAAGGTAACTATACAATGGGGGCCATAAGTGGTAAAATTACATGACTTAAATGTTATTCTAGCGGTAATTGTTATTTTTATAATGATTGGAGGTGCTGTATTGCCAACTATTATTGCAGATACAAGCAAGATTTACGTCGACGGCTTTGAGAGAGGCATCTCTTGGAAACCATATATTCCTCTTAAAAGAACAACATTTGTACAGTTAGATGAAGAAAGTTATACAGATGATTATGCATATCTTGCTGCAGTTCCGACAGCAGTATTTTATGATAAAAACAAAGATCAAATTTTCTCCAATCCTTTGCTCTTTTATCAGGATGAATATTTCGCAGAAAAGGAAAAAGAACGTACTTTGAATGCTTATCAAGGCATTGACTACTTCATGGAAGATTGGATGGACTACTGTAAAGGATCTCTAGATCAGATGACACTTATCAATGTTCCAAAAAGCAAACTGAACAGCAATTGGGGTGCAAAGAATTATACAATCATCGATTGCACTGATCCATACAATATTGCCAGTCAAATAGCCCTCCATGATTGGTCGTATGCTGAGGATGCTGTGATTGCAGTCATTGAAGAAAAACCAGATGAAAAACCGGATAATAGAACTGAGGGAACCATGGAGGGCACCCTCAACCACAAAAAGATGCTAACCGAGCATTTTGAAGTACCACAAACAAATGAGAAGTACCCGATTTATAATGAGTTTTATGTACCCGAAGGGTATAAATTCCTTAAAGTACGATCCTGGTATCCATGTTTTTACATTAATGCAGGTATCGCTGGATTTGAAGGAATCGTCAATATGTCCATTCCT
>JAGLML010000026.1 GCA_023140035.1 Thermoplasmatales archaeon | reverse complement strand
TCCATACTTGCGGTTTGTTCCAATCTTGCTCCAAATCAAAGGGTACCAGAGGTTAGTGTTAAGCTTTCTAAACTCCTAGGATGGGGTTTAAATATGCTATATGTAGTTGATACACAAGATACTGTTGAAGTAGACGAAATGGGTAGGAGATCAGAAAAAAAACCTGAAAAAACTTTGACTGATAGAGGAAAACAATTTGTTTCTGATATGCATAAAAAAGGGATAGATGTACGGTTGGTAAGAGGTATCTTGGAGAAAGAAGCGGCTAAAGCTGCTGAAGATTTTGGAGCAAAACTTGTTATAATAGGAAGAGAGCAGAAGAAGAAAAAGACGCTAGGTTTACCAATAAAAAGTGTTAAAAGAAAAATGGCAGAAAAATGTAGATATTCGATATTGTTTATTAATTAGTTTTTAGAAAAAGAAGAAAACGAGTGTATGCGTTTTCAGTGAAAACTTATAGTCCAAGTAGGTTTCTAAGGATTGGAAAAGCCCTAGGGAATCGCTCTAAAAACTTTAGGAACAATGAGTTAACCAATATCTTGTTTCTTGGCATGGTTACTTCAAGTGTCCCCCAGTTACTCTCTTCATCAAATACATCTTTGGCTTTTGCTCTGATTACATAGGGGCCCTTTTCATCCCAGGTGTGATTAAGGATAACTTCTTCACCAGAGACATAGAGTCCAACCCATTCTTCTATAGATCCATCACCCCACTCGATGTAATAAGAGATATTGTCACCATTTGGATCAGTTGTCACAAAGGTATAATCATATGCTGTTCCTATGTTTCCACTGGTGGGACCAGTTATATTTGGGATATTTGGTGGATCATTTTCAATAATGCTGACTTCCATATCTTCAAGCGTACTGAAATCTCCCCAGCCATGTTCAGCGTTATAACCTTTTACTCGATAATAGTATGTTCCCTCAGACTTGCCATTCACCTCGTAATAGGGATCCATGATAGTGTTTGAAAGGGTTGTTATTGAAACGAAATCGGCTAAGGGTGAAATATCATCAACATAGAATCCTTCCTCTTGGGTATTTTGATCAGTCGTATATCGGAAACGTACGAAGATAGATTCGCCAATATAGTCATCTAAAGTATATTCCTCGTAGGACCATCCACCTGATGAGCCAGTGAATGTATCAAGAATTTCATAGTATCTTCCATCTCGGCTTACTTCAACGATGGCATAGTCCCATTCTAATTCGATGTTATACCAGCACCAGAATGATAATTTCATTCCAGATGTAACTGGTAATGGAGTAACTGTGGTCATAGAAGAAACATCCTCGTGATTATGGCGGGATTTGTAACTATGACTAGACGAATGGGACCTTGATGTCGAAAGTGAGAATCCATCGAGTGTCCATGAATCTGAACCAGATTCAGCGTCATCAGTAACAAGGGATATGTCAGTCAGCTCATCAAGTTGAAAGTAATCCGGTTCTGCATCAGGGTTTTGTTCCTCCCAAGAGATCGTATAGTTCCCATCTGGATCTGTAGTCATTTCATCGATAACGGGAGGTATCACTCTTGGTACTACTGTGTCTCGGATATTTTCAGCTTCTTCAAGGAGATATAATGCACCATCAAAGTTTTCAGCACAAATCTGATCAAGATAACTCGCAGATGGATGGTATGAAGAACACGCCTCAATGGTATATGCAAAGGTTGTTCGCCCCTGGATATAATGACTATATCCATATGCCCAGTCTGTTGTATCTCCTGTGGTGCCATATAGGGTGCAACTTTGTTGGGGTGTATATGTTCCTGATCCGCTTTGGCGTGTTATTCGCGAAGCAATCTGCTGTCCAACTTGAGACATATAAGTAACATCAGGGGCAGAGCTAGGAGTGTAACTCCACGGCCACATGACAAGCTGACCATGGGTGTGCCACGTAATGGTGGCACATATGTTATTCTGAAGAAATACATCACGTATCGCTTGTGTTTCAAGCTCAGACTCAGGTCTAGGGCCACAATAGGTACTGTAATCAGAGTTATGAGTCACAGAACCCGGACCAATCGATCCCCAAGCTCCCCAGGGATCTCCATTGCTTGAGCCACCATAATTCCGGTTATTATCAACACCATACGTACCAAACTCTGGGAAATAATTCCGGTTCTTCCGCCAGTCATTACCCAGATCATGGCAATAATAGTAACCATCAGGATTAACACAAGTAACAAGCCATAAACGCCGGTTGTTTACAACATCGGTAATATCGGGGTCCGACCCATATTTTGATGTGAGCTCATCTGCAATATGGAGGCAAATCTCAACCGTTGGCCATTCGCGAGCATGGTGTAGTCCCATAAAAAAAATGCCTGGCTCTCCTTCATCAACGCCGGGATTGTCAGTAATTTCTAAGCACCAAATGTCGCGCCCTTCATAAGTTGTTCCGATGCTGTAAAGACTTGTAATGTTAGGATAATTGTTAGCTATGTTTTGAAGAATGTTCTCAATCTCAGCAAGTGTATGATACTGACCTGCAACAGTTTGGCTATAAGCATCTACATCCCAAATAAGAACAGAATAATCAATATTTGAGTTTGAAAGTTCGTTTAGTCTGATCCAAGGAATAATAATATCAATCCATTCACCTGGTCTGCCTCCTGCTATCTCTACACCTCGTGGAATTAAGACATCTTCGTCTGTTGTATCAATTCTTGCTAAAACGTTAGTAAAAAATGGATTGCAGCTAGATTCATCTACAATTGTTAGTTCAGATGAACCTCTCTCGCTCCCAGTCGCTGATAAAGAAGTAGTTACCAACAACGTAAAAACCAAAATGCAAATTAGTTTGCTTTTCATATTTATCATCTCACAACATTTTTATTATACTAAATATTGTATATATATACTTCGTTGTAATAAATATTTCTCCTAATCTAGGAATATCCTCCGATCTGCAAACTTGGATCGCCTAGAAGAACAAATTCCTCAACAGTTTTACAGTCTAAGAGGGTTGCTGACGAGTTATTGTCCTCCTAATTATTAATCTGAAAGATAGCTATTAATATTTGCTGTTTTGTATCTCCAATAAATAAAATTGATGAGACGCGAGTGTTTCATCTTCAGGGATTATCAATGTGGTACGTTTTTATATGCGATTTGTGGATTTCAACTCTCCATGAATATTGCCGTTTGGCATAGTGGCATCGATCTTGACGAGGTTTCCAACAGATGGTGCATAATAATATTCAAAGAAACCACCAATTATCGATGAGATCCTCCATGCATCAAAGGGCCCCGCTTCAACAGTAATACTTTCTTTACTCCAGCACCAAAACGCAAGGGGCATCCATGAATAATGGGTTTGAAATGTCACAGGTATCTTGATAAGCCCAAAGATCCCGCCCATTTGTACGTTCATTTCTATATCGATATCCGGTAGTGACCAGGTTTTCAGTGTGGATAATGGAAAATCAAAGATAGGAAAAACAGTACTCAAATCACCATTTAGGGTCAATTTAAACGGAATTGGAAGTGGTATAGGGATTGGGGAAATTTTTGCCATGGTGATGCCTTTTATTTCAGCAGAAACATCTTCAATTTCTAAATCAGATTTGGTAAAAGTAATGGTTCCTGTAATACGAGTTAATGCAGGTTTAAATGTGCCTGTAACCCATAATGTCATAGATGGTGAAGAAAGATAAATTTCATAATCTGCAGTGAGTTTACCTTTAAAATCTACCTCGTAGGTACTCCCGCTCGTGCCATCGACAGTCCATTCAAAATCATCTATTTTTCCATCCATAAACATTCTTTGGCCACTTACGTCGTAATCTACAGTAAAATTATTTATTGTGTATGTCCAACTATCACCATCATTCCAAGTAGGGACATCATCATCAAAAGAAGTAGTTTCGTTCGATATCTGTTTAATCTTAGTAGGTCCAGCTACAGCTGCAACACTCAACATCACTAGCATACAAACCATAATTCCTAGGATTTTAGTCTTCATATTTATCCACCATGTATTGTTAATTATAAAAATGTCTATTTAAATCTATCGAATGAATAATATATCGTGAAACAATCGTGATTGAACTTTTATTTCATAAGAGAAGAATAGGGTCATAGTAAATGTTGTAGAAGTGAAATCCATATAACAGCGTGTCAAATGTCTCAGTAGATGAATTTGTAAAGAAAACGTTTAAATAAAATCAAAGTATTGTAATTCTATACATTTATATTTTGGGAGGAAAAAAAATGATAAAGAAGATTGTAGGTATTTTAATCTGTACGCTGTTGATTGCTACCGCTGTTTTGCCAGTGGCTGGGACTATGAAAAGTAGGGAAATAAATAACAAGGTATCCGGAAATTCGTTAGATGAGTCTATTATTATTACATTTACTGCAGGGGAATATGAAATTGACAATCTCGACTCTGGTCATTCAGAGATAAATATGATGGATTTTGGATCCACTCTCATTCCTGGTGAGCCAATGCTTCCATCTAAAACATTTTTCGTTGGACTACCCCCAGGATGTGAAGTGATTTCAGTCAATTTACTCAACGAAAAATGTGAAGAGATAGCTGGAAGTTATAATATCAGATCGGCTCCACCGGTTTTCGGTGATGAAAATACAGAGGTAGATTGGGAAGTAAATACAGGGATATACTCATCAACAGGTACATATCCAGCAAAAGTTTATGAGTACATTGGTATGAGCCAAATGAGAAAATATTATCTTGCAATGATACGTTTTTCACCGTTTTCTTACTATCCTGCCGATGATAAACTGGTGTTGCATAACAGCATTACTCTTCGTATAAGCTATAAGATTGTTGAAGAAGTATCTGATGAATTGTTAGCGGATACAATAATGGATGATGTTGCTTCAGAGTGCATCGTAAACTATGCAGATATAGCCCATTTATACCGGTCTACATCCGTTCCAACAAAGGGACAAGCCTATGACTATGTGATCATTACAACGAGTTCTCTGGTTGGCTCTCTTTCCGGCTTTCAAACTTGGAAAACAAGCCTAGGTTATTCTGTAAACATTGTGACAGTGTCTTGGATTACGACAAATTATCCTGCTACTGATACGCAGAAGAGTATCAGAGATTTCTTGGTTGCTAACTATGCATCATGGGGTATAAAGTACGTGTTGATTGTTGGAAGTCATTCTACTATTCCGATGAGAACGTGTTGGCCCGATCCTACATACACGTCTCACATTCCTGATGGTCAACATGATGTACCAACCGATTATTACTATGCCGATCTCACTGGTAATTGGGATAGCGATGGCGACGGTTGGTATGGTGAACGAGGACAAGATAACGTTGACTTTACTCCTGAGGTATGGGTAGGGAGAATACCCATAGACACTGGAACTACGGTTACAAACATATGTACAAAGATTCAAAACTTTGAACAAACCGCTTATACGGGTTGGAAGAAAAATGCGATGTTACTTGGGGCGGTCTATAGTTACAATAACGAAGACTATTCTGGCAATCCAAGATGGGACGGAGCCGAAGTTGGGGAGCAAATACGGACTAATCTCCTTACAGGGTTTTCCTGTACGACCATGTATGAACAAGCCGGACTTGCTCCATGCACCTATGCTTGTACATTTCCTCTAACCAATGCAAACATTATAGCTCAATGGGGTAGTACAACTGGTTGGGGAATTGTGGACTGGGCTGCCCATGGCTTGTATACATCTGCCAGCCAAAAGGTATGGTCCTCGGATGACGGTGACGGCGTCCCAGAAGCAGCTGAAATGACATGGCCCATTATGATACAAAATACAGATCCCGCCTCTAGTTGGAATCAAAAACCTCCAATTGTCTTTGCAGCCAGTTGTTACGTTGCCCATCCGGAGACATCGAACAACCTTGGTGCATCACTCTTGATACAAGGTGCATCTGCATTTGTTGGAGCCACCCGAATCTCATGGGGAAGCATGGGATGGACACAACCCTCTCATGGAGGACATGGAACGATAAGCTATGATTTCGTTGATAGAATCGCAAATGGCGGTCAGGATTGCGGTACGGCATTGTATAATGCCAAGCTGTATGTCTACAATAATTATCCATGGAACGGCTGGTGGGATAATGCCAACATGTATGACTTCAACTTGTATGGAGATCCTTCAATGGGCATGAATCTCCCACCAAATACGCCTTCTCAGCCATCTGGACCTGCCTCAGGTGTTGCTGGAACGACGTACACATATATAACCAGTACAACTGATCCTAGTAGCGATAAGGTAAAGTATGGTTGGGACTGGGATGGAGACAACGTCGTTGATCAATGGGATGACAACGGTGGTAGTTATTACTCGTCTGGAACACCGATTTCCACATCTCATTCATGGGGAGCCACTGGTACGTTTAATGTGAAAGTAAAGGCCGAGGATGTGTATGGGGGGCAAAGTGCTTTCTCACCTGCATTAACAGTTGTTATTACTACTACAGCGCCAAGCAAACCAGCCACACCATCAGGTGAAACACAAGGTCAGACTGGAACATCGTATCCCTATTCTACAAGTACAACTGACCCTAACGGTGATAAGTTAGAGTACGGCTGGGACTGGGATGGAGACAACGTCGTTGATCAATGGGATGACAACGGTGGTAGTTATTACCCATCTGGAACGCCAATTTCCACATCCCATGCGTGGTCAGCCGATGATACGTATTATGTGAAAGTGAAAGCAAAAGACATCTATGGTGCCGAAAGCGTTTGGTCAGATCCATTAACAGTGACAATGCCGAAAAACAATCTATTCATCAATACATGGTTCCTGTGGTTTTTAGAGAGGTTTCCAAGGGCTTTTCCGATACTCAGAAACTTATGTGGACTATAGGCACAACTAAAAACCACTCTTTTTTCTTTTTCAAAATTAACAAAGACATTTTGAAGATTGGAAAGTAATTTCTTGAATTTGTTTCAAACTACCAGTTTTATAAAGAAGAAAATGTTATTGAATTGAAGATTAAAACAGGAGATATGAGGTATGAATAAATATTTGAAAATATGCTTGTTTGGGTTCTTAGTATGGCTGATACCGCTCATAGTATCTTTTCTAATATTTGGACTACATGAAGACTATAGACCTTTGTTTGAATCAATCATGGCAGTCGCTGTAACACTATCAGTAGTAATATTCTCAGTATTATACTTTAAAGCAGTTGATAAAGACTACGTTAAAGAGGGTGTGATGATTGGTATAACATGGCTAATAATCAATCTGATAATAGATCTGATAATAATGGTTCTACTAGAAAGTCCAATGCAGATGTCAATAGGTGATTACATGATGGACATTGGTCTAACTTATGTGATAATCCCAGTTATAACCATTGGTTTTGGAATGATATTGGAAAAAAGATAAGGAGGTAGTAGCATGAAGATTTGTATTGCATATGAATCGAAATTTGGTAATGGGAAAGGATGTATGGAATATTTGCAAGGCGTAATGAGCAAGAAAGGTCATGATGTAGAAATGCTTTCAGTTCGTGAAATAGAGCCCACATCACTACCATCGGCAGATCTTTATATATTTAGCTCACCGACCCAAATTGGTAGCCTAGCGGGGAAAATGAAAAAATTTCTTAAAAAATTGGAGATTTCGCAAGGAGGAGCAAAATATGCTCCTGTAACGACTTGTTTGAATCCTCCAAAGACGAAAAGTCTTAAAACCATGGAAAAATTACTTCAGTCAAGGGATTTATCAAAGGTCTCTGATGGTTTAATGATTAAGGTAACGGGTATGAAAGGACCTTTAGAGAGTGGTTACAAGGAGAAACTTGATACATTTGCAGAAGATATTTTGAAGTCCCTCCAATAATATCGTTACTTAAAAAAGATATTATTTTAGTAAAACAACACCCCATCTTCCACAACTTTTATATCTAAGAACTGCAATAATATAATGGAATGGTAAGCAATAACAGAAAAAAGCAACTGGACAAACAAAGAACAGAATGGAGAAAGAGACATAGGACTCTCAACGGGAGAATTATCATTTACCCAGAGAAATCTCCAGAGCACATAAACGCTAGAGCTAATAAAGCATATAACTGGTTCTGGAAAAAGATACTTTTAGAAATAGAGCCGCAAGAAATTCCGGCAATAATTTCTGGCATCAAAGATCAGATTAAAACTGAACAGGATATCAAGAAGATACAAGTATATAGAACAATGATTGGAATGGCAGAAGATGCGTATCAGCTCAAGAGATTAGAAGATATTAAAGATTATGACACAGAATTGCAATTAGGGGAAAAACCAATATATAATTCTGGGGAAGGAATTATCTATAAGAGGGGGAAAATATACACAACTGATTATAATGAAGATGAAAGTAAAATCCTTTTAAGGGACATTGAGGGAATTATTATAGATGCACTCTTTTTGGAAGATAAAAAACAAAGAGATATGATTAGAAATAACATTTATAAAAATTGGAATTATACGGAGAAAACTGGATTTACCAGTAGATAATATATTGAGAAGAGGTTTTTTGAAAATATTATTTTGTTTGATTACTGTGAAGTCTGTTTGACAGGTTTGGAATTTTCAATTTCCTCAGCGAGAAGTTTCGAGAAATCTGGTAAAACATTTGCAATATCAGTAATGGTAATAATTCCAAATATTTCATTGTTTAAAATAACAGGAAGTTTCTTGATTTTATGTTCTTTCATAATCTCGACTGCTTTTTCTACACTTGCTGAAGCGTGCACTGTTTTGATATTTTTAGACATTATCTCTTCTACCTTTAGTTCATCGGGATTTTTTTGATCAATTATGACTCGTTCAATGATATCCCTTTCAGTAAGAATTCCAAGTACAATTCCTTCTTTCATGACAACAAGGCATCCTACACCGCGATCTTTGTATATTTTACACGCATCTAAAACTGATTCGTCACTTTCTACGGTAACTACATCTTTTGACATAATTTCGCTGACTAGCATGATACCACCACAACATACAAGAAACAGGTTATTACTTAATAATATCTTCTATTATTGTAAATTTAAAACTCGTTTATAATGTTAAGATTTTGGCAAAGATATTTTGATTAAGAATATAAAATCATGAAAAATAGAACGTGATTTTACGTCAGAAAGCAGATAAAATAAAGAAAAGTATAAAACATAATAAAAAATTCTTTTTTTGGTGAGATGGTGGAGGTTCTATTACAAGAGGATTGGAGAAAAACCTTTTTTTATTTAGCTACGCTATCCTTAGTTTTTATTATTGGTTGTATTCTAAGGTTTATATTGGGTTAAGGTAGTAATTCCAATCTTAGATTATGTATTGATTAAGGGAAAAAATCATTTTTCAGTTAACATCGCACGAATAATCCCAATTTTGAACTCTTTTTCTATCGTACAAAACAAAAAAAGTTGGTTTTTACTTGCAGAAAATGTTGAAAGACTTTTAAAAATGAGATTACTAGATTATTTTTAACAAATGTTTTACTAAGTATATTTAAGAGGGATATTATAGAACTTTTAAGAAACATTTAAGTCATTTGCGAAAAACTTAAATTGCTATCGCTTCTTGTCTAATTAGGGGGCCGTAGAGCTTTAAAGAGAGATATACCTTTTTCATCCCATCTCACTTTACCATCCTTTCCTCCTCTCTTCATATGAAAGCTCTACTGCCCTTCAATAAATGATAGAAATAACAAAACATTATACAATCTATAATATTTTATTTTTTAAAAATAGCTGTGTAGTTTAAATGGGGAAGAGAGGGGAGGTGATTAAAATAGGTATTACTAATATTACGGTTCATTCCCCATTCCAACTACTGTATATTTAAGTAGGGGATAAAAATACATTATATAAATTTTTCTATATAACTTTTAAAATGTGATATCCCGAAATTACTCTCTTCTGAAAAATATGAATTAGAACTGAAATTCTTTATTAAAAATTTTGTCTAAAATAAATTTTCTAACAGTATCCATATCTGAATCTAGATAAACGGCTCCAATCAAAGCTTCTAATGAGTTGGCAAGATTCGTACGATTGCTAGCTCCATTTTGTTTAATCTCGCCTTTCCCCAGCAATAGAAACTTGCCAATACCCAATTTCTTAGCCTCATCAGCTAAAAAATTATTATTTACTCCAATAGATCTCCTGCGGGTAAGTTCACCTTCAGAAAAATATCTATTACTTTTATAAAGTTGCTCTGCTACAATAAAATTAAGAATGCTATCTCCCAAAAATTCTAAACGTTCGTTATATTCAAGAGGGGCGTTTGCTTCAAAAGCATACGTTTTATGAGTAAGAGATTCTTCTAGCAATTTCTTATTACTAAATACATAGCCTATTTTTTCCTCAAGCACTTTAAAATCATTTTTTTTCATAACAAAATAGGTATACAACAACCCTAAATTAAAGTATCACTAAAAATTGATATATTTCAATATTTTTCTACCGATTTCGGAATCATCAAAACACTCAATTAATTTTTCTTTGTTCTTAAAAGGCCTTTTTAATAAAATTCTAATGGCCCTTTTTTTACCAATACCCGGAATTGCCTCAAGGGTTTCTCGGGATGCAGTGTTTATATCTAAAGGAGAAGGTATTGCTGTAACAGATCTATAGCCATAATCTACCATTTTTACATCAAAAAATCTGTGTAAAGGAAAAACACCAGGAATGCCTACGAGCAATGGATAACTACCGACCTGTCTACCAAATGTCAATTTACCATCATAGATCTCAGTAAAAACATCTGTTAGAACCATTCCTCGTGGAATCATTCTTTCGAGCATGGGTCGCTCTATATTCTCACGTACTTTTCTTTTAAAACGTTGAAATTCAGTTTTATGTCTCTTAACATTCTTATTGCCAAATGTAAACATCTTTGTACCAGGAATTGGTATAACCTGACGGAGATTGATTCTTCTAACAAGAAGATCGCCATCATATATCTGCTTTAAAAAATCATAATCAAGTTTAAAGGTATTTTTTGTTTCGCCTTTTAGTCCAAAGACAAAATTCAAACCCGGCAGTAATTCAGGTAAACCATTAGCGCCTCTCTTTGAGCCAACCTCATTTAAAAGTTTTATTGCGACTAGTACTTCATCAGGAGACGCTTTGAGGTTATTCTTTTTAATGACTGCAGAATCAGCACTCTCCACTCCAAAGGCAGCAACGTCACCAGA
>JAGLML010000259.1 GCA_023140035.1 Thermoplasmatales archaeon | reverse complement strand
AAGGGCGGAGCCCTTATTTCACTCTTCTCTCAGATGGTATAGTATATAAATCTAACTTAGAAATCATGTTAATTATTATCTTATAAACACCTCATCACATTCCATAAACAATTAATATTTTAAAAACATACACTTATAACCTTATATTCCTCCGGTAATATTGTACTATAATGATATATTTTCATTTTGACAAGTAACATTTAAATAGTTTTTAAGCAAGAATTATACTTGGTGAGGTAGGGAAACTATCAGACTTACACGGTATTTTCTAAAACAATAACTTTCCAATGTTTTTCCCCTCACCTACCTCCCCTATTCTTAAGAAGAAGAAACTGAGCTATAGTGGTATGCCTGTGAAATCAGTACAGTAGATGTAAAGGAATGAAAATGTATTTTAATGCCGGTAAATTGGGTGTTCGAGTCCCGATGATAACCTTTAATTTTCATAAGACATTTTGTTAGAAATATTTATATTTGAAAACAGATTATAAATAATGGGGAATTGAAAATATGAAGAATAAATTAAATGCAATTTTGTTTGTGTTGTGTCTAGCTTTGGTCAGTGTTGGGATGGCAGGTGCCTATGAATATAACTATTTCTCTGATGAGAAGAATCATATTCCTAGGATAATAGATTTTAGTAATGATTATGGTATTCAATGGGAGAAAAGTTATGGTTCTAGTCCATGGAATGATGCTAGGTATGAGGGCCCCCAACCCATTGGGGATTGTGATAATGATGGTGACAACGAATTACTCATTGGGGGACGAGATGCCGTTTTGAGGGTTATGGAATGGAATGAAGAGAAGCAAACATATGAAGAGACTCATTTGTTGCATTGCCCTTTTTATCCTTTTCGACGACTTGATGCTGATGGCTTTGCGATTGGAGATCTAACAGGGGATGGAAAAAATGAGATTGCTGTTTCTTGGTACGTTACCGTTCATAAATGGATTGGAGGAAGATATAGAATTATTGGGTGGAATCCCTGGATAGAATGGAATGGTGGTGGTAGTCCAGATTGTTATATCGGTGATTGTGATAATGATGGGAAGAATGAATTAGTTATGAGCTGTCGTGATTGGTCAAGGTCTATTCCTGAAATTGTTGTCTTTAAATGGAATGGATGGCGACTTGTAAAAGTTGCAGAGTGGGATGATCCTGGTATAAACGGTGAAGTTTTCATGGCAGGAATGGGAGATACTGATGATGATGGAGAAAACGAAATCGTTCTTGGTTCTGGTGATAAAGTTGTTGTTCTTAATTGGAATAAGGAGAGTAAGGAGTTTGAGCCAACCATTGTAAGTGATGATCCAGGATCAGGTTGGGAAAATCATCCGTTTGCCTGCATCGTTAAAGATAGTGATATGGATGGAAAAAATGAGATTCATGTTGGATATTATTCACCGAGGATCAGCATTTTTGAGTGGAATGGTAATGGCTATGATGTTAAATTTGAAAAAGAATGGTATGGTGAAGGTATTTTGATTGAAGGTCTTGATGTTGGTGATGTGGACGATGATGG
>JAGLML010000258.1 GCA_023140035.1 Thermoplasmatales archaeon | reverse complement strand
CGCATAATCCATGTTTCCAATAATTACTATGTAATATCATATCGTGGCACTGGGAACGAGGGGTTTTTAACAACTGCGCATATAGCTAATAATGGTGATATTTACTAGATTTGCCCAGGATATTTACATTTTGACACTTTTGCACGATGATTATTTATATTGATAGCGACAAACATTTACATGGTGAAGTTAAAAACCGGTGGTGATATTGAAAGTTAGGAGTTTAATGATCCGCTTTTTGCTATCTCTTTGGCTATTCACATTTGTGATAAATATTTTGCAAATTGTACCTTTTTCAACCTGAGCTTACTCACGTCAATAGCTTTAGCTACATATTTTTCAACCGTAACTCCCTATGTAACAGGGTAAAAGTAGGAGAGTAAGGATATTTTTTCATTTTGACATTTTGACACAATAGGTTTAAATATTGATATAGACAAAGATTATCACGGTACGGTAAAAATGTATGTAGACTTTGGATTTGAATATATTACAAAAGAAATAGCTGAACTATTGAAGGAAATTAAGGAAGAAGAAAGAAATAAGACAATTATCAATAAAAGATGAGGTAGGAATTTATGAAATTTCTGCAAGAGTTCATCAAAATGTTCACCTTCGACAATGATGAGGATTATTCAGATATTGATCCATGGGATACAGGGTTTTGGTTTTGGTATTGAAATTGTTTAAACATCCTATAGAATATTTGTCTTTTTCAACATAAACTCCTATGTTACAGAAGAGATGTGGGGAGTAAAGATTTTTAATTAAGGAGATGTTACATATTTGTGATTTGAGGAGAGAAGACGATGAAAAAAAAGATAATGGTTGTGGATGATGATCCAGACTTGCTTCATTCCGTTAAACAAGCTTTAGAAGAACCGGAGAGTGAGTATACGGTCATATGTGCCTCTAGCGGAGCTCGATGTATTAGGTCGTTAGAGAATAACGAAATCCCTGACATTATATTGCTGGATATTATAATGCCAAAGATGAATGGCTGGGAAACTCTTAAAAATATACAAGAAAACTCATTGTGGAGAGATATCCCTGTGGTTTTTCTTACGGCAAGAACAGATGATATTGCTGAGAAGGTTGGTAGTTTTTTAGCTGCAGACTATATTGAGAAACCTTTTGATATAGATGATTTAAAGAGAAGAATTGATAAGGTTTTGGAGAACAGTAGTAATTTTAAAAAATAGTTCTGTAAAATAGTGATGTAGCATCATAAGTAAATAGATAATCAATTAGTTGTCAACCATTATCACGATATGTGGGTTAAGATATGTTTTTAAAGAAATAGATACTACAAAATAGCGATAGGTGAAGAGATATTATGGCAGAAGATCATTCATTAGAGGAAATAAGAAATAAAGCGCATTCTATAAACTCTCAGTTATCTGATGAAGGATTTTCTCCAAGAGACATCGAGATTGTTGGCTATTATCTTAACAGAATAGCCGCTAGTTATCTAAGTTATTTTACACATAAAGAATATGAGAGTGCTATGGATAAAAAGCCGAATTATCAAAAATAGAATTGTTGT
>JAGLML010000257.1 GCA_023140035.1 Thermoplasmatales archaeon | reverse complement strand
TCTATCTTTTCTCCTTCTTTAATTCGTGTGAGGATTTCAGTGGATGCAAAAACTGTGCAGAAGCTACTAAGGGCAGTATCTTTGGAGGATTTCGCCGCAAGAGCATTCATTTCACTCATTGGTATATTAAGTTTGTATGAAATCTCTTCTAGGAACGCACCTGTCCCAGCAGCACATTTTCTGTTCATCTTAAAACTCAGTATTTTTCCTTGTGCATCGATCTTGATGATTTTTGTATCCTGACCCCCGATGTCAATGATGGTAATCTTTCTAGGGAAGTATTGATAGGCGCCTTTTGCATGGGAACTAATTTCAGTTTTTACACTGTCAGCAAAGGATACGTTTCTTCTTCCAAATCCTGTTGATGTAATATGTTTTATCGCATGCCGAGACACATCCGCAACATCAATAGCTCCTTTGAATGCAGTGGTAATCGACTTCTGAAGGTCTGTACCTGACCTGTTGGTGAAAGATCCAACGATTTTATTTTTCCCATCTATAATTACTGCTTTTATGTATGATGTTCCAACGTCAATACCTGCAAAGTATCTATCTTTTATCATATTTTCACCAGAGCGGTTTCACGCATAGTAAAACACAGAATTTATTAAATCTTTTTTCTGTATGCTAGGTAAAATGAATGGACGTATTTGAATGTTAGTCTGGGTTTTATTGGTCGGCTATAAATACGTTTTAAATTTTGAACAAGCGCCAGGCGACAGATTTTAAACGCGAATTAGGTGTCGAATTCCGAACGAAGAGTTATATACATGGAGTTTTTAGGTGTCGTATTTTGTACGAGTTGCGATGATGGTAAAACAATAGCTGATATGAAGAAAAAAAGGAAGTGAAGTAGGTGGAAATATGAAATCATTGGATGGTTAGAAAAGCATCGGATTTTGAACGGAGTTGGGCAGATTCTAAGGTTTGATGTTTTAATTGGCCTGTTAAAGGCTGTGATTAAAACAAAGATGGATACGATGGATATTACGATAAATAAGTGGCAAATGGGTGGTAGTGGTAGGTAAAGGTAGGTAAATATTTGGCAAAGAGCGGGATTAAGGATAGGATTTATATATCATGCCATCTTATAGATATATTTGGGAGGAAAAACATTGCTAAAAAAGAATCTTGCAGTTGGGATAACATTGCTGTTTATCTTTTCAGCAACGATTCCAACAATATCAGGTTTTGATTATTGGGTGCAAGATGAAAATCAGATTTTAAATCTGTCAGAATACAAAGATATAATAAGGTCATATGATGTCTATTGGATATGTGTGGGTAGAATTGATAATTTAAGCGTTAACGGAACAAGTTATGTTTTTGATTGCGTTAATGTACGAATGATTTCACGGACTTATTATGACGGGTCACCGATATATTATTATATTCGCCTTAAAAAGAGTGATGTGTTCAACTCGTGGGTTTATAGAAAATCATGGGAATTTACTTATACCCATTACTATGATAGGGATTTTTACAGATTTTATTTAAATAATTGTACTTTTAGTGGAATTTTAAAACCGTCATACATAATCGGTGTTTTTTATTTATCTATGGGTAATAATTCTAGTTTTTG
>JAGLML010000256.1 GCA_023140035.1 Thermoplasmatales archaeon | reverse complement strand
AGGTTTTTTGCATACTCCTTTAAAAATTTCCCATACTCAATCTCTTCTTTCGAATACTGCCATTTTGTATCTTCACCTTTCTTAAAAGTCAGTAAAAACGCATAGGCAAGTGACCTGCCTTTTGGGTTGTCTAGTCTTTTCTTTATTTCACCAAGGGCTTTCTTTTTTCCAAATGTTTTGTATGTTTTTGCTATGTTATCTGCAAAATTTGCAAGCGGCGGTAACGAATTATATTGAGGAAGTTGTGATAATATTTCCCGTCGATTTCTATACTCAAAAACCATTGTTAAAATATTGGATGGAGTATCATCAAGGTTGAACAAAGAATCAGCCATATTTTCGTCATCAATTACCGAACAAATAAACTCCTTGCCATTTTGATCCCAGTACATTTCTAAGATCCTATTTGAATTTACCTCAGATACAACTAATGGCTCCTCGATTTTTTCCAATATAAACTCAAGCGCTAACTTTTCGTATTTATTAGGTTTTAATGCATCTACAAATCCTTGTACATCAGAACCGTAAGATACCCCATTCAAAACCAAGATTTTTTCTTCTGACTGTTTAACTGTTTCCTCTTGATTCTTAACATTTTTATTTATAAAATCATAATCTGTCAATTCTCCTGAGAGATAGTCTCGCAGATATTTAGTCTCCTGTTTAAGGCTAGGGTCTTTATGTTTCACTACTTGCGCCACTACATCAACTTTAAAATCATCGGATAAATCTGGCACTAACATATATTTTGAGATGTTAAACATAGTGTTTTTTGTAGATTTTGCACAATCCTCACAAATGGCAATTATCATGCCAGTGGACTTCCAGTTTATTCTTAAATAATATTTTTTAAGAAACTCCTTATTTTTTGCTTTCTCAGGATTAACATGATTACAGAAAATTATATTATTTTTGAATGAAAAGCCAAGTTTATTTGCTATGAAATCAATAAACTCTTTTGGGGGACTAGCTTTTACACCCGTACATACAAATCCCTTGTTCCATGAGTACACATACAGTCCTTTCTTAAAAGCTAAATCCTTTATTCCAAGTAGTCTCAATATAGGATCATCAAAACGCTGTACGGCAATCAACTTTTCTTTCTCTGCCTTTCCTCTTTGAGCATAGGTAATATCTCCCATTGAAAACTTTACAACCCCAAGATAAGGAGCTTTACCAGATATCGCTAGTGATAATGTTCCTGCAAAAGCGCCCTCCAAACCTTTTTTATTGGATAGTTTTTCAAGTTTATCTGCATCATCTTTAAATCGGCTTATTTTTTCTAATCGTTTTCTTATTTTTACAAAATATTTTTTACAATTATCCTCTGTACATTCTGGTAAAATAATAAATGGGTCATCTCGTAGTTTTTTAGCATTTTCTATTAAGTTTTTTTCTTGAGATTTTGTTGCTGTTCTCGCGAAGGTTCTTACCCTTCTCATTCTTTTTACCATCTGAACATTCGATAAAAGAAAGGTGTTAAAGTATATTGCGATAAGAATTATAAAGAAATGTGGTAACACTTGTATAGCAATATTTTTATAATTTGGAATGATATTATGTAGTCTAAAAGTGATATAATGA
>JAGLML010000255.1 GCA_023140035.1 Thermoplasmatales archaeon | reverse complement strand
TTATTAGAGATAATAAATCAAAAAAATTATTTAACAAGTTGATGGTTAAATTTAAAACACTTCCATTTGCGCAACGGTGGTATAAAGATTTACTTCCAGATGGTGGTGATCTGGCATTAAAAAAACTTTCTTTTTTAGGGCTCATAAAACACTATCCTCAACTAATTGAAGCAAAAGGTGGTACCGTCACACAGAAGGAACACACTGTTATTGTAAAAGAAGATGGATGTGAAATAACAACATGAATAACAAAAAAAGTGATGGTAAGCAGGATATAAAAGTAATTCAGTTAGAAGAGTTGAGTTGGAAACAGATTGAAGAATTAGATAAAGAGAAAACAATTTTCTTCATTCCAATAAGTCCATTGGAAGAACATGGTCCACATTTGCCTGTTGGAACCGACTACTTGACCGCAAGAGATGCTGCAAGAGAAGCGATAAAAACACTCATCAAAAAAAAGCCAGAGTTCACCTATATTTTATTTCCTGCTATACCTCTTGGTTACAGCAAAATGACATCATGTTTTCCCGGTACTGTGTCAACCCATGTAAAAGCAGTAAAGATCATTGTACATGATGTTTGTTCATCTCTTGCTCAATTTGGATTTAAATATTTTGTTGTTTGTACATTTCATATGGATCTAGGGCATTTGAAAGGAATATATGCTGCTATGGGCAAGGCTATGAGAACGCACAACATCAAGATTTCTGAACCCTTGGGACCTTATTTTTATAATAAGGAAGTAGAGAAGCGTGAGCCGAAAGTAGGATTTGATACAAAAAAAGAGGTGCACGCAGGTTTCAGAGAGACCTCTCTTATGAAATATCAGTATCCCTATCTTGTCGATGAATCATACAAAAAACTGCAGAGTATCTACAAAGATTTATATTCGCCACGATGCCTTGGAAAAACATTTAAGGATATTGGGATAGAAGAAGGATACGTAGGTAGTCCTGCTCGTGCAGATAGCAATTATGGAAGATGGTATTTTCAGGAGACAGTAAATACCTATGTAGAAGGAGCTATTGATTTGATGGAAGGAAAAGAATTACCAAAGCTCCCTAAACGTGCAATAATGATTATGAAATCGTTGTTTTGGCGATAGTATTAATTTTAATTTCAATATTCTACTATTCTATGTTCTCCACTTCCATAATATGTCAGTTTTGATCTGAGCAAGAAGTTTAATATGCTGCCAAATCTAATGAGTCGGCAAACCTGTTTAACTGTAAAACCTCTAGCAAATAATCTAAAAGCGAGTACTGAGGTTAAGCTATTAGTCCAAAATATTGTATTTCTAGTCCAACCCATGTATGCGCTTGCTCCTGAATCGAGAAACGCGTTTGCCATGGAATCATCAAATGTTGCATGACAGGTAGCCATGTATGCCATTGAATCTGGTAAATCCCCAGGCTCATAGTAGTATTCTATTAAAGCAGGAGTAAAGGCGATAAAGCTCTTATCTCCCACCATGCCTTCTACAATCATCTGGTTTTCATATTCAAATTGATAGATTATTTCAGTCTCATTTGTCCAATACTCGCCAGTAGCAATAACCACCGCATCAGATTCGTTATCACCATCTAT
>JAGLML010000254.1 GCA_023140035.1 Thermoplasmatales archaeon | reverse complement strand
GGTCTTTGAATACCATCATAAATATTTGTAATAAGGCCAGGTCCAAGTTCTACAGAAAGAGGCTCCAGTGTAGAAATAACCTTCTCTCCAGGCTTTAAACCATTTGTATCCTCATATACCTGGACGGTTGCAATATCTTCATTCAAGCGGATAATTTCTCCGATTAAATTCTCATCTCCAACGCGGACAACGTCATACATTTTTGACCCACGCATGTTACCTGCTTCTATGACCGGTCCGGAGATTCTAACTATTTTTCCTACGATTTCAGACATTTATTGTTTCCTCCATCATCTTTCTTTTTTGCCAATATCAATTCCTACTGCTTTCTTTATCAAATGTGAAATAAAATCTGCATGGTCCTCCAAACGTCCTTTTTTATCAGGAATTTCTACAATTATAGGAGTATCATATCTTAATCTAAAGTCTTTTAAATCTTTACTAATACTTTCAGCTATTTTCTCAGTTATAAAAACAACTCCTACATCATTTCTTTCGGAAATCTCATCTAAAATTTTAACTGGATTTTCTTCTGGAACATACAATTCATGAATTCCAGCAAGTCTGAGTCCAACTGCAGTATCTTTGTCACAAATAGCTGCGAGTTTCATTAGGTTGCCTCCTTAATTAATAAACCTTTGATGAGATCAGATGTAAGATTTTCACCAATGCCTTTTGCAACCACTTTAAGATTCTTTATCTCAAATTCTTTTGAAACAAGAAATCGAAGTGTCGGTCCCAGATTTAGATAATTTTGCAAAGAAATGTCTTTGACAAGCTTTAGGAAAAATCCATCTAAAGCATTCTCTAAAACTTGTACAGATCCTTCCTTGTTATATTTTTCAATAGAATCTTTTAGAACATTAAAATATGACGTACCTTCAAGAATGGAAATCACCTGTGGGACCTGATCTACTTCAGCCATTTCATTAAATTTCCAAGTTGCAATCTCTCTTCCCCCTCCAAGGGATAGTTTTTTACAGGTGGCAACATCGTAGCCTAGTTGCTTAGCTCTGAGAATGTTTTTAATGTTCATAGTGTCTATTAAGCTTTTTACAAAACTCTGTTTTGCCTGTTCGCATTTATAAGGTACTTCAACCTGTTTAAATTTGTTAATAATATGCTTATCAATCTCTACATCTATGGCCAAAATATCGGGACTTGCCTCAGAGATTACTTCAATTAATTCTTTTTCAAAACCATAAGAAGTTAAAATCTCTGGTAAATTCTCTTTGCCAGCATCCTTTACTTTACTAAGAAATTCTTTGGTACTTGGAAGGATAGCATTGTCAATTTCTACTACTTCGGCTTTACCCAGTATTAATTTTTTAAGCTCGTTTTTAACTAGATATATATCGATTTTTTCTAAATACATATCATAGAAATCTTTCATTTTTTTCGAACTATCCTTTCGCATCATCTCAACGGTTTGAATAAAATTGTCATCTAAGGATTTCTGCACCGAATATGTATCTTCACCAACTATATTGTAATCTTTTGATGAATTTATTGTCTCCTTAAACGCAATAAGATTCTTGCTTTCCACTATGTTACTAAGTTCCTTATCACCTATATACGGGTTTCCTATCGCTTCGAATAAAGCGTTTGAATATGCAAACTTAGCGTGGGTTAAGAAAGGCCTGGAAACTAT
>JAGLML010000253.1 GCA_023140035.1 Thermoplasmatales archaeon | reverse complement strand
ATTTTGTTTCAAAACATATAAATAGAATGCCTCTCCTTAAATATATGATAGAGAGAATAGGAAACATACCATGAAATGCAATAAATCTAAAGCAGTAAAGAATTATTTCTTTTTTTTAGCCATACTCATAGCCATGCTTCTATTCAATATTTCAATTACATTAGCTTCAGAACCTTCTGAAAGCGAAACCCTAGATACAAAGTACTCTTACAGCGTCTCTATCGTAAGTGAAAGTTCAAAAGTTAAAGAATTTAGTGAACTATATACTTCAATTATTAACAATAAAGACCTTGAAAGTTATACGATGGTGTTTAATGGAAAATTAACTAATATGATTGAGATGCCTAGTGATAGCATAGCTATAAAACTACCCGATGAAAGAATTGCAATAAAATATTCTAGTGAAGATGTCGGCATTCTTCCTTACGGAAGCAATGTAACTTACTATAATGATGAACCTGTTATAAGTATAGCAAATCAAAGTGCTGTTCTGAAAGTATCAGAAGTAGTAATATTTCCTATTGAAAATCTTACCAAAACTGCTACATTTGATCAATCTATAGGTGAGCTTGATAGTTACAAAGTAAACATCGTTTTTAATGAGTTAAACAACGAAATTCTCAGCGATAATATTGCCAACTATTCGGTTGATTGGGGTGATGGAAATAGTGAAACCTATACTGCAGAAACGACAACCATCTCCCATGTTTATACAAAAAGTGGTGCCTATTCTCTAACTGTTAACGTTAATGACGATTTTGGTTTTACACACCAACTCGAACAAAGCTACAAGGTTGAGTATGAAGGACATATATTGCATACCTATTTTTTATTGGAGAAAAACAAAGAACCTGTAGCAGTCGCTACTTCTACAAGTATTAGTGCGCTTACCATAGGCCTCATTGCTTTTACAGAAACCGGTAAATACAAATTTTTGGCTCTTTTGCCCCTTCTCATTCCAATGTATACACGTATTCAAAAAGAGGATGTGTTAGATCAGTTTGTGCGTGGACAGATTTATGGATATATAAAAACAAATCCTGGTGTTCACTATAATCAAATTAGGAGAGGGATCGACGTCAAGAATGGCACATTGTCATACCATCTGGGAGTGCTTGAGAAAACAGAATTAATAAAATCACGAAGAGAAGGTCTGAGATACCGAGCTTTTTACCCCGTTGGTGTGAAATTTCCTAAAATCGAGAGATTTAGGCTAACCGAACTGCAAATAAGTATTTTGGATGTAATCAATAAAAACAGCGGTATAGGTCAAAAAGAAATTGCAAATAAATTAGATAAAAAACCTCAGACAATAAACTATAACATAAAAGTTTTAGAACAAGCTGGTTTAATAGAAGTTAGAAAGCAAGGACGAAGAACAGGTTGTTACCCAAAAGAAAATATCGATTATGGGGATAAACCAGCAGAATAATGGGTCGTAAATAGCAATTATCAAAGACAAGTACCATACTTTTTATATATCAATCAAAAAACTGCTCCAAAATTAGTATATAAAGTCAAATCGCATAAATAGCTAACAGAAATATTAGGATGAAGGTGAAGAAATGAAAATAAAAATGTTGGATAGGCAATTTAGTCACAGATCTTATGGCATATTGAATATTATGATCATCATATCAGTTATAATTATGTTTTTAA
>JAGLML010000252.1 GCA_023140035.1 Thermoplasmatales archaeon | reverse complement strand
GACTCTTTTAAAGGTACTTGTCATGTTCTGCCACCATTCTATAAATTTCTAATTAAACATTATTGCATTTTCATTACTATAATTATATATCTATTGTGTATTTATATATAACTTTGACATTATAAAAATATTTCTACAAATTACTTTACAATTAAAATAAATATGAATAATTTTACCTCTAAAATCCACATCATTATATCGAAAAAATATGTGTTGTATTCTATTTTATCTTCCGTCGATTTTTAATAACCAAAGCAACGCCTATCAATGCTACTAAGGCTAAGGCTGCTTCAAACCCTGGCGTAGAGAATCCTCTGCTTCGAACTGTAAAGGTAATTTCATATTCTTCTGTTTCCAATAATGCACCTGTGCCAGTAGCAAAATACCGTCCTTTGACTGTGATACGAATATCTTCCCGGTCGTTATGATATCCAAAGTCATATGGAGGTTGAATAAAGAGTTTAATCGTTTTCTTTGGATCTTTTCCTTGTATTTTTGATCCGACTTTTGTATTGGAAAGGATACTAGCGCTCCAACCATCTGGCACATCGCTTACTTTAAATATAAACTCTGTTTCTGCATTTCCTAAATTTTCTAAATCAATATCAAATGTGATGATCTCTCCAGGACTTATTTCTTTATAGGTACTCTTGGGTGTAGCATCTATAATTGGTAAATAAGATGGTGTAAATGAAATCTCTCCAGTTTTGGTAACTCCTTTTACTCTCCCCCAAGTTCCTGGTGCATTTGCTCGCATCTCGATAGTAATTATCGTAACCTCGTGCGCAGGCGCATCCTCATTGAATGAGATGTGTACATATGCTGGTTGTTTTGCCCATAAAGTAGAAAGTATTGGATTTACCACATTGGGTGAAATCCGAGCTGTACACCAGGATGGTGTTTCTTTTACTGTTAAATCAACTGACATGTCGGCTCTACCTGCAAACATCCGCTCGTAAAATTTTGCTAACAGACCCTGGATTTTTGCATTAATATCTATTTCTATTGCAATTTCTCCAGTTAGTGGTACGACTTTGGCACTAGCAGCTGTTGCGTTATAAGTCATTACGACATCTGCTTCAACTGAAAAAACGGCAGCAGTACTTGAAGGTGTGAAAGCTACAATCAAACTGGATAATAGTATTCCCAGTACTATACTTGTTTTGACTGTTTTTAGGTGTTTTTTCATTTTTAATCACCATTTTTATATTTCTACAATGTTTACGTGTCTTTACACATATTTAAATATTGTTGTACACTTCTTATTCTTTTTAATGCACTCACATTTTAATATATGATTTACATGATATAAAAATATTTTCATTTAAATTGATTTTTTTTAGAAATATCAATAATTAAGAAATGTGTTATTGTATTATCTAACACTATGTATCTGTTAATCGTTGGGAATAAACAATTTCCTTATTCTATCATATCAATTTCTGATTCCTGATTCTCGGCGTTCTCGGATTCTTCTTCTTTTTTTCTCGTTGCCACCTTCTCAGGGAAATTGGAAAGAATAACTATGTCGCAAACGGCGTTAACCCATCGGTAAGGAACAGATACATCGATACTGCCTTCTACAAGTGCGGGATTGGTGTTGGTGACTAGTAGGCTGCTGACCTTTTTTTCATCAACATCTAAAAAAACATTTTTTACATGTCC
>JAGLML010000251.1 GCA_023140035.1 Thermoplasmatales archaeon | reverse complement strand
AAAATTTTAAAGGAATTTCTGCACCCATATCCATTGCTGAAGGATGTATGCTTTCTTGCTCTTATTGTATCACTCATTTCGCAAGAGGAAAGTTAAGAAGCTTCCCGATGAATGAAATTGTATCAGATGTATCCAACGCTCTCAAACAAGGCTGCAAAGAGATTCAAATTACAGCACAAGATACTGCATCATACGGTCTTGGCACAAGGAATAATCTTGGTAAACTCCTCTCGAACATTTGTAAAATCAAGGATGACTTTAGGATCCGCACAGGAATGATGAATCCTTTTAATATTCAAAAAAATCTAGAGAATATTATTTCTGCATACGATGATCCAAAAATCTATAAATTTCTCCATCTACCAGTCCAATCAGGAGATAATGATATATTAAAAAAAATGAATAGAAAATATGTAGTAGAAGATTTTTTAGAAATAGTAAACAAATTCAGAGAAAAATATCCAGACATAACACTTTCAACGGATGCTATTGTTGGCTTTCCGACTGAGACAGACGAACAATTCAATCGAACTTCCGATTTACTAAGGAAAGTAAGACCAGATATTGTGAATATTACTCGCTATTCGGCTCGTCCTCTAACAGAAGCAAAAACCATGAAAGGGCGTGTGTCTACAAAAATAGCAAAAGAACGTTCAAAATATTTAACTGATTTATGTGATACAATCTCAAAGGGAAAAAATAAAGAACATATGGGGAAAAAATATACTGTTCTTTTAACAAAAAAAGTCAAAGACAACACATTCGTTGGAAGAGCAGGTAATTACAAACCAGTAATAACTAATGAAAAAGTTGAGATAGGGGAGTTTATAACTTTAAAAATTGTAGATTCGGATTCCATCCATCTTTTCGGAAAACTTATATAGACTAAGTTATTTTTAAAAATGTGGATGGGATGATCAGAATAGTAATCAACGGTTTTGGACGAATAGGCAGAAATTTCTTGAGATCAGCACTACAGCACTCTCAATATGGCAAGAAATTTGAAATTATTGCTGTAAATGATCTTGGTAACACCGAAATACTTGCTCATCTTCTCAAATATGACTCCATCTACGGAAAATTTGATGGAGTTGTTAATACCAAAAACAATGGAATTGAGGTAAACGGAAAACTCATTAAATTCTTCTCACAGGTAAACCCATCAAAATTACCTTGGAAAAAGATGGACACAGATGTGGTAATAGAATCCACAGGTATGTTTTGCACTCGAGAGGGTGCCTCAAAACATCTTCAAGCAGGGGCAAAGAAGGTTGTTATTTCTGCACCGGCAAAAGAACCTGATCTAACAATAGTATTAGGTGTAAACGAACATCTTTATGATTCTGACAAGCACAACATTATATCAAATGCATCTTGTACAACCAATAGTCTCGCTCCACCGGTAAAAGTGTTAAACGATAAATTTGGCATAGAGAAAGCATTTATGACAACGATTCATTCCTATACCGGTGATCAGCGTATTTTAGATTTTCCACATAAGGACTTAAGAAGAGCAAGAGCTGCCGCAGTTTCGATCATCCCAACCACGACTGGAGCTGCAAAAGCAGTATCACTTGTAATACCAGAATTAAAAGGAAAGATTGACGGTTTGGCAGTGAGAGTTCCTACACCAGACGGTTCTCTTACAGATTTAACTTGTGTTCTAAAAA
>JAGLML010000250.1 GCA_023140035.1 Thermoplasmatales archaeon | reverse complement strand
TATTGCCATTAGAAGTTCTCCAAAGTTCACAACCAGCAATATTAAACGTACCTACATAAAGATGTTTTTGATTTGAAACATTGTCTTCGAATAATTTCATTTCCCAGGCATAAATATCCCGTTCAAACCCTATATTATCATCTCCAAAACCATAACTAATATCACACCCACCTCCAACGACTTTATCCCAAATATCTCCATCTGTTCTCCATATTTCACATCCATCTCTCCAGTTCATGGTTCCAATATAAAGCCAATCATCAAAAACTGCCGCTGAATATGCAGCATGGTTATTTTGGTTACCGAAACCACTTGAAAAATCCCCATCACCATTTTTATGAATCAAAGGCTCCCATGGACCCTCTACCGGATTAGTTGTTCTCCAGATTTCACAACCTTCCCTTGGATTCCATGTGCCAGCATAAAGATAAGTACTATTATTTAATGGAGGTGTATATGGGAGCAACATTGTTAATTCTGTATTATTCATATTATCAAATCCACGTCCAATAGTTGCATATATTGGATCATCCCCAATAGATTGTTTCCACGTTAAACCGTCATAGTACCATAATTCACAGCCTTGGCTTGAGACACCTTTAAAATATTTTTCAATTAGAATGACTAAAAGGTTGAGGATAAATTGATTAAACGACAAAATACCGATGTTTTTGAATTTCGCGAGAATAGCTGGCATCAACTCCAGGCCAAATGGAGAACCAACTAAATTTCCTGTTCCAAGTAAAAGATATTCTACATCTTCAACAGTAAAGGTTGTTTTCCCCCTAACCGCAACATTAAATGAATTATTAAAACCATTATCCATCTCACCATTCGGATAATCGCCGATAACTTGTACCCATCCATTAGATACTGACCCTTTCTTGATATCTTCGTGTTCTTTATACACTGGAACTTTATGCAGCCACTCGGCTCCAGTTTTTTCTATCAATTGTGTAGTTATTTTGTTACTTAAGATCACTCCAGTAACTGGAGAAACACTAACTCCAACAAACAAAACAATTACCGTGAAAACTAATCCTTTCCTTAACATATTATTTTGCATATGATGCCTGTCCCATATAAAACTTATAATAGTTGAAATATAATACTACAATTTAAATTTTTCCATAAAAATAATATTGCAACATCTGTAACAATATGCTTCAAATATTTCATTACAAAAAACAACGAAAACCAAAAATTGCATATTAGGTTTCCCAATGAATTCTTCTACAGTTTGCTACGGAATTGTCCGAAATCTATTCTACCATGTTGTTTATAAAATGAAATATGCTATATGGATGATAGATATATGGTAAGCAATCATGTAAAAATAGCTGAAAAAACATGGGATGCTATAGCAGAAAGCTTTGATGTTACCAGAAGAAAACCATGGCGTCAATGTATTGATTTTATAAACGGACTATCTGAATCACATATGGCTGCAGATATTGGATGTGGTAACGGCAGACATCTCATACCATGTGCAGAGCGTTTTAAGAATGTAATAGGAATAGATATTTCACAAAATCTACTGAATATTGCTAAAAATAAAATTAAAGAGAAAGGTTTCAGCAATGTAGTTTTCATCCATGCAAATATGACGAAAATTCCTCTTAAAGATGATTCTCTAGACTCTATACTATATATTGCTTCATTACACAACATAAAA
>JAGLML010000025.1 GCA_023140035.1 Thermoplasmatales archaeon | reverse complement strand
ACAGCAATTATAGACAAAATTGAAAAGAGGCTAAGCATACCTGGAATTGGAGCGGCAGAAAGTATTGGGTTAAGAAATGCTTAACGACATACACATCTTTCTAGTGCTTATTGGATGTTACTCCAAAATATAGCTTTTGTATCTAATCAAAGGATAAGGCCGTCTAATCATAGTCTTCTTGATGAATCTGATTATTCAAAACAAATCCTTATATACTTAATCTTTATAGCGAATTAAAAAAAAACAAAAAAGGATGTATAAATGTATAGAGATGATAGGGGCGGTCGATTTAATAGATCCCCACGAGAAATGCATAAGGTGACTTGTGCAGATTGTGGAAAGGAAACTGAGGTTCCTTTCAAACCCGATGGTACTAGACCAGTTTATTGTAGGGAGTGCTATCAGAATCATAGGCCAAAGAGATTTTAGTAAAAAGATGAAAAATCTGCAAGATAATCGTTTTTTTACAAAATCTTCTTCTATTTTTATCAATAAATAATCTACTTCTTGTGATTTTAATAAAAATCCGTCAGGTATTGCTCAATTTTTGTTATTATAACATACACTAATGCTGTTAATGCTGCAAAGATTGCTCGCATAGCTGATGTTTGAATAAAATCTGAATTTTGATATGATAGTTTTGCAAATATTGGTTCTATTGTCTACATTATACTAGCAAGTAGTATAGCTAAAACTCCAACGTACTTATTGTTCACAATTTAGGTTAACATGTAAGAAATTTAAATTATTATTCCGAAACTTATTGATAATTTTTGATAAAAAATGGCAGTGATTACTGGATGGTACAAACATTCAACAATCATACACCATAACGTCCAAATTACGTCGTGTTTATTCGAGTAAATTCTCATAGTATTTACTGAAGAAGTCATCTAAGTCAATATTTCCGCCGCTAATAATAACCCCTATCTTCTTATTTTTAATGCTTCTAGCCATTTTGATAACTCCAGCAATAGGAACTGCACCAGATGGTTCCACAACAATTTTCATACGCATCCATAAAAACTTCATGGCATCAATAATTTCTTTTTCACTCACAGTTATGATTTCATCAACGTTTTCCCTTATGATTTTAAACGTTCTCTTACTCAGAGACGTCCTCAACCCATCTGCAATTGTATCTGGATATGCACTCGGGTATAATTTACCGTCTTTGAAAGATCGGTATGCATCATCCGCTCGTTCCGGCTCAACTGCAATCACTTTTGAATCTGGACACAACCCCTTTGTAGCAACCGACGTACCACTGAGAAGACCTCCACCACCAACCGGACAAAACATATAATCGAGATCCCCGACTTCTTTTATCAATTCTAATGCAGCGGTCCCTGCCCCGGCAATAACCTGATCATCATCATATGGATGAACCAAGGTATATCCATGTTTATCTACTAGATTCTGACAAGTTTCTTCCCTTGCTTTGACATTACTGGCACATCTCACAATTTCTGCACCATAGCCACGGGTTGCATCAATCTTTACCGGGGGAGCATTTTCAGGCATTACAATGACTGATTTAATACCAAGAAGGGACGAAGCTAGAGCTACTGCTTGTGCATGGTTTCCGCTAGAATGAGTTACAACGCCTTTTGCTTTTTCATCAGCGCTCAACTGTAACAATTTATTGCTTACCCCTCGAAACTTGAAGGCACCTATTCTCTGAAAATTTTCGCATTTCACGAAAACATTTGCCCCAGCCATTTTATCCAAAGTTCGTGAGGTTAGAACACTTGTATTGTTAACTATATTCTTAATTCGTTCATGAGCTCTCTCTACATCTTTTAAAGTAGGCATGATTGCTTATAGGCAATGACCTTATTTCAATTTTTTTAATTAATAGATCAAGATTCATAATTTGCTAATAAAGAATCTAATCATCTGGGAATGATTCTGTTAGGATTATTGCTAGATATGACAATAAGAGCTAGCGATTTTCCTTCTATCCAGCATTTACTATTCTCAACGTGATCATTTTTACAGCAAATTACTAAAACAAAGAGCGTATTTCGTCTCCTGTTAAACGGGCCAGTGGTCTAGTGGTTATGACGTCGCGCTTACAACGCGGAGGTCGCCGGTTCAATTCCGGCCTGGCCCACTTCAAAATTCTAAGCTTTTAAATTGAATCATCTTCTGTAGAACGACATGCCATCGCTAACGTTGAGTTTAATTTGTTATCAAGTTTTTCTAATTTTGTATATACTTCATCATCAGTCAGTCCTACAGGTCGTCTCACTAACAATCCATTCCACTCTCTATGAAATCCATCAGAGACTCTACTACATTCCTCCATATCAATTGTCATGTCCTTAATTATTTCCGTTTCTTGTTCCCAGTGTGAAAATAGTTTTTCTACTTCATTTCGCCAGTTTCCCTCAACATCGGATGGTATAGCCATGTGATCCTCAAATATTATATATTTATCTGCTAAATAAAAATTTCGTAAGAAATACTTTTTGTAACCTTTATAACGCAAAAGAGACTAAAAATTAAAGTATAACTAACTATTTCCCCCTGTTAGATTTACATGAGCATGGGCGCAGAAGGTGTAGAGGTTATACACGAGCTATTTGGAAGGGCAGGAATTGATATTACTCCTTTAGTTGAAGAGATTATTGTTTCAGTGTTGATATTTGCTCTATCTATAATTGCTGGCTGGGTTGTCTATAATATTTTTGAACGCTATTTTAAAAGATGGGCAGAAAAGACAAAAACAAAATTAGATGATGAAATACTTAAGAATATTAAGAAACCGGTCTACTTTTTTGTAATACTTGCTGGAGCATACTATGGTTTGGAATTTCTTACCGCTCTTAACCCTTATTCATCAGAGCTGACTTTGATCTTTACTTTAGCTGAGATTCTCTTGGTCACGTTCGTTATAACACGGATTGTCAATGTGATCATTGCGTGGTATGCTGAGAAAAGAGCCAAGCAAAGAATGAGTGAACATATTCTGTTTGTCTTGAAGAGGATAATAAATGTACTTATTTTCATTTTAGCGTTTTTAGTGATTTTAGATGTAGCAGGGATTGATATTACAGGCATTGCCGTGGGTCTCGGAGTAGGTGGTATTGCTATTGCATTTGCGTTACAAAACGTCCTAAGTGATGTCTTTAGCGCCTTCTCAATTTACTTTGACAAGCCTTTTGAGATTGGAGATTTTATTATTGTAGGTAAATATTCAGGTACAGTTAAGAAGATCGGTATGAAATCAACCCGGGTTCAATTGTTACAGGGTGAAGAACTTGTTTTATCTAATCGAGAATTAACGAGTACTAGTATAAGAAATTTCAAAAAAATGAAAAAACGACGGATTGTTTTTCATTTTGGCGTTACCTATGGTACTCCTTCAAAAAAACTGGAAAAAATTCCTGATATGGTGAAAAAAATTGTTAATTCCCAAGAACTGGCTGAGGTTGATAGAGTGCATTTCACGGAATTCGGTGATTTCAGTCTGAACTTTGAAGTGGTGTTCTATATGAAAAAAGGAGATTATGTATTATATAGAGACACGCAACAGCAAATTAATTTTGCAATAAAGGGTGCCTTTGAAAAAGAAGGCATTGAAATGGCATTCCCCACTCAGACAATTTTCCTCAACAAATAAACAAGAATAACGTGTATTCGGTTCTTAACTTTATAGCCCCGTAGTGTAGAGAGATTTCAAAGGGTTCAAACCTTTAGATCCTATAAGACAATCATTGGAGATTCTGGGTCTTCAGACGGTGGTTCGAATCCGCTCGGGGCTATCATCTAACAAAGAATCATAGAAATCAGTCAAGAATTTTAACATCAATTTCATTATTTATTTCTATTAATGCTCCTTCTGTTCTTTTTCCCATACTACAATTTACTACAATACTTTTATCAAGTTTTGTAATACCCGGATCTTCATGTATATGCCCACATAAAATAAGTCTCGGTTTGCATTTTTCAATAAGCTCTCTCAGTTCTTTACTTCCTGAATGATGGCCAAAAAACACTCTATCTTGCGTTTTATATGGCGGTTCGTGAGATACTAAAATGGTTTTTTCATCAATTGATTCTTCTATAGGTTTTTCCGAATCTTTATATTTGATAGCAATTTTAAATATAGGAGATGGAATCGTACCTCCCATCCCTACAAATGAAATATCATTTTTTACAACTCGCTTCAAATCAAGATTATCTGCTTTACTGTCTGTTATTGCTTGATCAACTTCCGCCGGATCGATGTTACCTACAATAGCCAATGTATCAACCGGAATTTGATTAAGAAAATTTTTAGCAACTTCTCCAGGTCCAAACTGAGTAATATCTCCACATATGACAACAAGATCTGGAGAGTATTTTTCGATATTTTTTAGAATTATATTAAGTCTGTATTGAGATCCGTGTATGTCTGCAGTTGCTAGCAGTTTCATATTCTCATTTGCTTGAATAAAACTTTAATTAAAAATATTGCTGAATAATCGAGCATGAAATTAAAACAGGCATTTTTCAATTCCTGTTTGATTTTTAGTGTATGAAATCGTCATCAATTTCATTTCCGAAAAGAATGTCAGATAATTTTTCGACAAACTCTCTACTTAATTTCATATGCTTCCAATCCTCTCCTTAAACCACTCTTATACTACTGTGAAAAGTAAATAAAATATCTATATATATAATTTCTTATGACCAATATACCAACTTTCCTCAAATATTGATTTAATTATTCTTATAAGATTAAAATATTTGATTATGATAAATACATTAATAACGCCTTCTTAGATAAAGAATAAAAATATTTGACTGATAGAGGAAGTTATATGACAAAAGAAGAAGAAATCACAAAGAATTTATCGTTGATTGAGTACTACAAAGAACAGTTGAATTCAGTAGATATACAAACACAGTATATGCTAGCTGCTTTAACCGATTACCACAAGGCAAAACTAACAATTGAACAATTACATAATACCGATGAAAATTCAGATATACTTATTCCTGTGGGCGGAGGAGCTTTTATCAATGGTTCCATCAAAAATGTCTCAAATGTTCTTGTTGACATCGGTGCTGGACTAGTAGCTGAAAAAACAATTGATGATGCCCTTAAAAAAATTGATGAAAGAATAAAAAGTTTACAAGAAAATCAGGAAAGGCTTTTGTCAATGGCACAAAAACTACAAGAGGATGGCGTCGAACTGTCAAAAAAAACACAGGAACTTATGGAAGAAACTAGAGAATGATTTTTGGGTATGAATAATGTTTAAATTTCTAAAGAAAAAATTGAAGAGATTCGAGAAAAAGCTTGAAGAAGAATTAGAAACTGAGTTAGAAAAAGAAGTAGAAGTTAAGGAAGAGATACAGCCAGAAACAAAAATTACAGAAGAAAAAATTGAGATTGTTGGAAAACCACTGAAACCTAAAGAAGAAGAACCTGCTGAGCCTGTAGAAAAGGAAGAGAAAAAGATAGTTACGGGTAGAAGAAGAGCAAGAAAATTTTTAAAAAAGGTGAGTGAAGAAAAAAGAAAAAGAGAAAAACAAGTTGATAAACAGATAGAAGAAAGTATCGAGACTGAGTTGCAACATATTGTAAGAACAAGGAAAAGTATTGAGGAAGTTGTAAAAACAGATAAAAAAACCACTCGAGGAATTGACGAAGGAAAATTAAATGATTTACTATGGGATCTTGAGATAGGTCTTTTAGAATCAGATGTTGCATATTCTGTTATTGAATCCATAAAAAAAGACATCAAGGAAGAAATCAAAAACGTGTCATTTTCCCGGTCTAAGGTTAGTGATTTTGTAGAAACCGTACTAAAAAATGCAATATCCCATGTTTTAAAGACCAATGATTTTGATTTTAATGAGTTTATTGAGCAGAGTAAGAAACCAGTTGTAATAATGTTTATTGGGGTAAATGGAACAGGTAAAACCCTTTCCATTGCCAAAGTCGCCAATCAATTAAAAAAACAGGGAAAAACCTGTGTAATGGCTGCTGGCGACACATTTCGTGCAGGGGCCATTGAGCAATTGACTATACATGCAAATAATCTTGGTGTAAAAATTATCAAACATGGTCATGGGTCAGATCCTGCTGCTGTCGCATTTGACGCTATTGAACATGCAAAAGCAAAACACAAGGATGTGGTCTTACTAGATACTGCTGGTAGGATGCAGACAAATTACAATCTTATGGATGAGATGGCCAAGATTAAACGAGTTGCAAAACCTGATTTGATTATATTTGTTGGAGATGCCTTATCTGGAAATGATGCAGTTGAGCAGGCAAAACGTTTCAATGAAGTTGTAGGAATCGATGGCGTTATTCTTACAAAAGTAGATACCGATGCAAAAGGCGGCAGCTCTCTATCAATTGCTTATACCATCGGAAAACCGCTGCTCTTCATTGGTGTTGGTCAAGGTTATGATGACCATATTCCTTTTAATCCCGAATGGATGGTTGAAAATATTTTTGGAAAGTAGTTTATATCATTATTTTCGTCCCATCAAACGATTGATTAGTTAAGGCTTTCTCTAGCTGATTTAATCTTTTTCCGTTTACAACATATGTCGCCAATTTCACTCTTTTAATTATTTCTAGGGCAGGTCCATCTATCACTACATTTCTCCCTGCTGATTTCCATTTGATGCCGTACCTTTCAATTAACTGATCGATTTTTACTTCTTTTAACTGTTTTGCATCAGGATATTTGTTCGGGTCTTTGTCATAGATTCCGTCTACATTTGTTGCAATGATAAATAGATCAGCACCCGTTTTTTCAGCAATCTCAGCGCCAACCATATCAGTACTGTGTCCTGGTGTTGTTCCTCCCATTACTATAATAGGTTTGTCAATATCAATTGCTTCACTAGTTGTACAAGGTATATCTTTGTTTGATTCTTCTATAATATTTGTTAATATCTTTGCATTAACTCTGGTTACATATATTCCTATTGAATCTAATCTTTTTTCGTCGAATCTAAGATCTCTTCCTAATTTTATGTATTTTCTTGCCACATGTCCCCCACCAACTATTACGAATATCTTGTATTGCTTACTAATTTTTTTTAACAAACTAGCTAATTTTCTAAAAAAAGAAACATCCGCTTCTTCTGAAAGAATCACCGATCCGCCTATTGATAGAACTATGCTTTTCATTGAAGACAGTATATTTTTAATTTATTTAAACTTAATACGATTAAAAATAAAATGATTGTTTATGCTATTTCAGGACCTGCTTGTCCTTTTTCAGGAGTTGCGCCAAGCCTTACTTGCGGTAGCGGTATTGGCGGTGGTAACCCCAGGTCTTTTGCGATGCTTACTGCTTCAGGTACACATGAATGCATTACTGCAGTATGAATTCGACTTGCTGTTTGATCCGGCATTTTATGTTTATCGAGCCATTCTTTAGCAATTTTTTTTGCATCGTGATTTTCGTATAGCAATGACCCCCCAATTTTAATCATACCTACTGCTCCATAGCTTGCAGTATATTGAAATTCAATTATTGCTTGATTGTCTGATTTATTCTGTATCTCTGTAACCTGGCTATTATGGTCTATTCTTATCTGTCTCGGTTTTTCATTACGATCTGTATAACGTCTCGCCTCGATGGACTTAAGTTGGATATTTCTGATTTTCATATCTTTATCAATAACAAATTACCTCCTTTTACATCTTTCGATAGAAAAATAAATAAATATCTAAAATATGGTAGCGAGGAGTTCCCATGAAGCGAATAATTAAATTGATGCTAATAAGTCTATTAATTCTCTCTATTGCATCCATTGCTAATGCATCTGATACTGGTATTACAATAGAAAAACAAACAGTAAAAATATCTATGTCTGAAAAGGGTTTACTTGTTGAAGAAAACGCCTTGTTTACAAATATTGGAACCGAAAAAGCTACTTCAGTAAAGCTTTGGATACAACAAGGTATTCAGGATGTAAAGATACTTGCAGTTGAATCTGGAGAATATTTAACTCCGATCATTACGGGAAATATACGCGAGTGTAACCTTACACAATATAACTTAACACTAGAAACTGGTGATTCGTTAGATTTGATACTAACCTACACACTTCCGACTAATACGGAAAATTTTGAAAAAACAATTAAATATGATGCTTCCTCTTTATCTGTTACATTTAATGATGAACTATTATATCAAGTACAAAAAGTGCAATCAGAATCATCATTTTCACTTCGTCTCTATAAACCAACAGAGGCTCCCTTAAGTATTACATATATTGTTATAATATTCCTTTTAGTTGTCGTCCTTATTACTTCCACATTGCTGTTACTAAGAAAACAAAGATCAAAAGCAAAGCGTTTAATAGTTGAATCTGAAGAAACACTTACCACTAAAAAAACACTTTTACTTTCATTACTTAAAGATCTAGAAAAACAGCATAGATCAAAAACTGTTTCAGATGATACGTATAACAAATTAAAAGAAGAATATAAACAGCAAGCAGTAGATGCAATGAAAAAACTAGAAGATCTCAAATAATATAATTTAGAAATCAAAAATACTGGGCTGTTTAATTTCCTGCCCCTTCTCTTTCTTATTTTCTTCTTTTTCATTAAGATTAGAAACAGAGGCTTTGATTTCAATTTGTTTTTCATCCGTTTTTTCAGAGAATCGTAAGATATCTTTCATTTTATGCATATATTTCTCACCAAGAAGATATTTTATCTCACTCTCCGAGAGATCTAGTCTATTTTTCATTCTATATGCAAATCCAGTATCGTTTCTAAATAAATATTTGAAATGAGGCAACAAAAACTCTTTGCTTTTTCTGTTAGAGTTATGACATAATACTCCTATTTTTTTAACTACAGAATCTCTTATACCTCTTGTGGTTTTACTTTTCCCCATCTCTTTAATCCATGTTGGGGGATAATATTTTACATTGCCATAATTATGAGTTTTTGCAGTGGATACCCCCCCATACATTATATCACAAGCATAAGACCATAATCCATAGTATTGCCTTTTAAAGACCCTGCCAAAAAACAGGTCTGCTGTAGATAATGTTTCATATCCTTTTATCATATCGTCGATATCTATATATTCTCTAGGTAAATTCTCAGCTATCCATAATAAAAAAGTTTCAGGTGCCACGTCAATATTATAGATACTGTCCTTAATATTTTGGATATTTCTAGTTTTAAATATATCTCGTAATACATCAAATATTATCTTCTCCCGATCTCTATATCCTAAAACATCAAGGGCCTGTATATTTACCTGCTGTCTATTTAGAGATATAGATTGCAAATCATTTATTGCAGATCTAACGTCCCCTTTGCATCTATCAGCTATGGTTTTTAATAGCTTAAGATCGGCGAATATATTTTCCTCTCTACATATTCTTTTTAATAATTCGGCAATCTGATCTGAGTTAACCTCGTAATATTGAATCACCGTGCATATTTGCTTTAAAATTTCGCCACTTCCTTTAATCAAACTATAATAATCATTTACTATGAGGATTATGGGCTGATTTGTAATCTTAATGGTTTCTACAATTGCTTTTTTACCACCTTTGTCACTAAAATCACTGCCATTTTCTGATTTTTCTATTCGTTCATAAAGATTATCCGCTTCATCTAAAATTATTAGCTTTCTCCCTCCTCTGTTTGATGGAATAAATCTGCCATGGTCATCAAAAGTTTCGTTTACTGCACCAGATGTTACTACTTTCTTAATTGTCGTTGCATTTCTTGCATCAGATGCATTTAGCTCTAATACTATCCACCCAAAATCATTTGCTAAAGCAAGAGCGCTGGTTGTTTTTCCAATTCCCGGTTTACCTGCTAAAACCACTGCTCGGTTTTTTGGTACGTTTCCTTCGTTCCACATATATGCCCAGTTTCTAAGGGTAGCGATAGCACGCTCGTTTCCGCATATTTCACCAAGGCTTTTTGGTCTGTATTTATCTGTCCAGTCTTCCATCCATTAAAGATAAGGATGCTTCTATATTTTAATATTTGTCTTGACATAAACTTTTTATCAACACGTTTTATATCTTCTCTTTCAAGTGGGGATGGCCCAGCCTGGCAACGGCGAAGGATTGCTAATCCTTTGGTCTTACGACCACGGGAGTTCAAATCTCCCTCCCCACGTTCCTTTCTCAAAAGTAGTTAGATAGCTGATCCAACTTATTTTTCATAAAAATAATTCAAATATAAAAAATTCCTAATATTTAAATATAATAATTTTGATATGATATCAAGGGGAATAATTTTGAACAATAAAAAAACAAAACCAATGGTTATTTTAATAATTTGTACGCTATTGATTTCAGTATTCTTGGCAGGGTGTATCATACCGACTGAATATATGGTAGAAATGCGCGACGGTGTGCATCTTGCCACCGATGTTTATCTTCCCCGGGGTCAAAGTCAGCCCCATGGGACAATTCTTATTAGAACTCCATATAACAAAGATCCACTTGGTCTTCTTATTGGCACGTCTTGGGCAAGGAGCGGATGGCCTACAGTGATACAAGACATGCGAGGTAGATTCGCTTCTGAGGGAAACGACACTGTGTTCAGAAATGCCCATACCGATGGTCCTGATACATTATCCTGGATAGCTAATCAAAGTTGGTCAAATGGAAAAATTGCTACATGGGGTGGCTCAGCATTAGGAATTAATCAGTATTACATGGCTGGTGCAAACCCACCAAACCTTGCTTGCCAGTTCATACAAGTAGCAACTCCAAATCTTTATAAGGATGTAGTTTACCCAGGTGGCCAATTCAGGAAATATATGCTTGAGGAATGGTTAAAGAGCCAAGGTAGCACCTATGTTTTACCAGAGCTCATTGAACGAGAGAACTACACGCTGGAATTCTGGACAAATGTATCACTTGAGGATAACTGGCAAGATGTCAATGTTCCTGCCATTCATATTGGGGGATGGTATGATTGCATGCAACAGGGGACCATTGATGGTTTTATGGGATATCAATATCTTGGTGGATCTGGGGCTCAAGGCAACTCCAAGCTTATAATGGGGCCTTGGACACATGGTGGAGGAACCGGGCAACTTGTCTACCCTGAAAATGCTAAAGATAACTTTTCATCAGATATGTTTTGGGATATGGTAAATCAATATACTATGAGTGGACCTAATAATTACGACCCGTGGTCAACTGTATCATATTATGTATTGGGTGATGTTGATGACATAGATGCTCCAGGAAAGGAATGGAGACATGCCGACGACTGGCCTATACCTTCTACGGAGACAGAATGGTTTTTCCATGAAAATGGAACACTAAGTAAAACTCCTCCCGGAAATTACGATCCATTGGCCTATGTCTATGATCCCATGGATTCTGTACCTAC
>JAGLML010000249.1 GCA_023140035.1 Thermoplasmatales archaeon | reverse complement strand
AGGAGTTCAGGTGGCAACGGCTCTCCATTACCGTAATTCCCATTATTATAATGAGTAGGGTTAATATAGGGTTCTGTAAAGTAAATGCGCTCTCCTTCATACCCCTCTGATAACAGATAATCCCTGATTTCTTCAGATGTTCTTACAAACCGTCGGGTTTCATAGCCATTTTGCTCATCATCCTGGAAGTAAGCAGCTACAACAAAATTTTCATAAAAATCAGATAAGGTAGGTGGAGTCTTCTCATAAGTTAGAATTTTTTGAACAATCGTGTCAGCCTGATCTATTGTATCAACTGATATCCTTCCTATAAATATGTCAGGATAGTAATCAGATCCATTCACTGTCGCATACCATAAATCAGATGCAGTATTGGTGCCATCATGAGGGTGTTCATATAGATAATTTGTAGGAACATATTCCGCATCACCCACAAGAAGTACATACGATGGTTTCGGATCCCATGTGTCATAAGCATCTTGTATATACTGTCTAATTTCCTCTGCAGTGTCACCCGTCTTGGCAGTGCTTATCACCTTTGTTAATATGCCCTTATTATATTTCCAGTCTGCTAACTCTTGTGCTGCTGTAGCAAAAGTAGGATGTGTTATGATGAGGTATTCACATCCTGAATCCTTTGCTCCCCACCCTGAATCTGGTTCCGATTCAACAACGATTGTGTTTTCTAAAAAATCATGCCAATTAATAAAGACATTTTCATAAAAAGTGTAAAATGGCGTTTGTTTAAAGTTATGTTCTACCATTAATGGTTCACATTCAGTCCAAGATATCTTTATTGTTATTTCATCATAGATGATCGCTATTTCTTTTTTAGGATTATATTGGACTGGGTTAAATCTAATTTTGATAAAAGATATATCACGAATCTTTCCTTCCTGGATAATTTCTACAATGTTAGTTGGATATGTAATATCTAATTCATAGAAATTTTCATCAATTATAAACTCTACGTCCTCACCAGTATAACCATCAATGTTTGGTTGTTGAGCAGGATACAATCGTCCAACTGGATGTGATTCAGCGATGTGAGCTTCTAATATTTCAAGAGAAACAAGTGTGGTAGGAACAGCATACATAAGATTGATGCATGGTAATTGCGGTTTTCCTGGTTCACTTGTGAAACCAGAACCAGGGATCTCTACACGAGTAAAAATTCCATGTTCATTAGTGATTTGTGTTTGCATTAAATCGTGCATTTTATAGGAGATAATTATCTCATTTTCTTTGGTAAATGCATATAAATCATTAGTTATATCATCTATTGGTTTAAGATCTGACGGAAATATTTGGCCTAAATCATCCAGGGTATTCTTATCTACTAGGTGTGCAGCGATTACCGGACCGGGTAGGATAAAACCTACGACGATACCGATCACGACAGCCATTTTTAGATGTTTTTTAATCTCTTCAAATTTCTTCATATTTTCACCATTTAATCCCCTATCATTTGGATTCTAACTCTAAAACCTCTTCTTACATTATATCTGCTATGCTATTTAAATTTTTATAAGCAATATTTAATTACGATTTCTTAGGGAAATATTAAAAATATCTGCATTATAGACGCAACAAGCTAAAATAGCAAATATCTAATTGCTGTGGTCGAGCAGGGGTAGCCAAGCCTGGTCAACGGCGCAAGGTTCAGGGCCTTGTCCTGCAGAGGTCCAAGGGTTC
>JAGLML010000248.1 GCA_023140035.1 Thermoplasmatales archaeon | reverse complement strand
TTAACTAATTAACCTTATTTAGATACTAGGTTAATAATATAATGCTTTCATTTTAAATCAACAAAATTATTATTATTCATTATAGCACATATTTTTAGTGATAATAATTATCACGAAAAATTGCCAGTCGACTTTTTATTGGCATAATCAACTCAAACTTAAAATTAATCTTAAGAGTTATCTAGTTAACTTAGTAGTGCTAATCACTTTATTAAATAACCATTTTAGGTTAAATTCAACAAAAAGTTTAATACCAATCATGGATTTACCTCCGCAGATAACCTAACTTGAGGAGCCCAAATGTATATAGTAATTGTTGGAGCACGTGGCATTGGACAAAGACTAACTGAACTTGCTCTTAAAGATGGACATCATAACGTCATTGTCATTGATAAAGATCAAGCAAAATGTGAAGAAATAGCTAGAAAATATGATGCCGTAGCAATAAATGCAGATGCAACACAAGAGGAGACATTGGATGAATCAGAAATAAAAAAGGCTGACGTCCTAGTAACCACCACTAATGATGACGCTACAAATCTTTTGGTTTGCTCTCTTGCAAAAAACAAGGGCGTCAAACACCTTGTTTCAGTGGTAAATCAAGAGGAGAGTAAGCCCTTATACATGGAAAAATCAGTAAAGATGGTAAAGAGCCCCGATATCGTTATGGCAGAAAGCCTCTACAAATCAATAAAACATCCTACTATTGAAGAATATATGAATGTTGGAGAATATGCTGAGATATTCCGATTACCTATATCTACTGAATCCTCTCTTTCTGGAAAAACTATTAAGAAAATTGGCTTACCTAAAAAAAGTTTGATTGTTGCAATAGAGCGGGATCATAGGTTTATAATCCCTACTGATGACGTGGAATTATTTTCAGGAGATAAAGTGACTGTTATGGCTCATAAAGATCAGGTAAATAAGGTAGCAAAATTATTTTCTGGATAGAATAAAATCTTAAATTTTAAGATTTACTCGTAGTTTTATGCCTCTATATCTAGCATCTAATGTAAATTTGTTTGTTTTATCATTATTCTATGAAAGTATTATTCTATGGTGCTGGGTAGTGTTTTAATAATATAATATACGAAACATTTAAGTAGATGAAATTACATAGTTAAACATACTGGGGGAAAAATTTATTGCCTTAATGTTTAGGCATAGAAAATACCCATATAAAAGCTAGATATATAGGTGAAAAATATGAAAATTGGGAAGAAAACATTGAGCAAGGCAGGAGTTCTGCTTATCGCAGCATTTTTCGTTATATCTTCATCAGCTGTGATAGCAGATACAGCGGAAAATGTAGCATTTGCAACAAGTGAAAAAACAATCGCTGAAAGTAGCGCTCGAGGAGAAGAAGCAATTGGCTATTTTGATCCAGACACTGCTGGCACTACTGGTGTCGGACTTCAAGGTGGAACACCTCCATATTATTGGAGTATTGGTATAAGGCTAACACAGGAGGAACTTGCAGAATATACTGGTTGGGATCTTATTGCAGTGAATGTTCTCCATAATGAAGATGCCTATGAACATTGGGGATTCGTTGAGGTATATGGTGAAGGAACACCTACTTGGCCTGGTACACTCTTAGCGTCAGTTGAATATCATTTTGAAGAACGCGCGTTTTATAGAGTAGAATTAAATGAGTCTATTGCAATTGATGATCATAACGAACTCTGGCTTGTT
>JAGLML010000247.1 GCA_023140035.1 Thermoplasmatales archaeon | reverse complement strand
AGAAGAGAGAAAGCAGATAGGGAATGGAAAGAAGCTTTGGAAAAAGGTGACATTGAAAAAGCCAGAACAAAGGCACAACAAACCTCACGGGTAACAGATGAAATTATCCAACAAAGTAAAGAACTACTTGATGCACTAGGTGTGCCTCATGTCCAGTCACTTTCAGAAGGTGAGGCGCAAGCAAGTTATATGGTCAAAAAAGGCGATGCTTATGCCGTTGGTTCCCAGGATTTTGATTGTCTATTATTTGGTACTCCAATTCTTGTAAGAAATTTAACTTCATCGGGACGGAGGAAACTGCCTAACAAAAAGGCTTATGTTAAGGTTAATCCTGAGTTAATAAGATTAAAACCTGGTCTTAAACTTTTAGATATCCTACAAAAACAACTAGTTGACATGGCCATATTAATTGGCACAGATTTCAATGAAGGTATTAGAGGGTATGGCTCTAAAAAAAGTTTAAATCTTATTAAAAAGGCGGGTAACGTGGAAAATGCAGTGGCTATTGTTGGGGGATCTAACGTCCCCACTCTACAAGAAATCAAAGAAGTCCGTAATATATTTTTAAATCCTAAGATAAGGGAAGATTATTCTCTCAGATGGTCAAAACCAGATAACGAGGCAGTTTTCAAAATATTATGTGATAGACATCATTTCTCGAGAGATAGAATAGAACCTGTTTTAAAAAAAATTTCAGCAATTGAAGATATAATAAAACAAAAAAATCTGTTTGATTTCTGATTAAATATTTCTAACAATGAAAACGGTTAATGTTATTCTTCGTTTACTCTTGCTGAAATAACTATACTACAGATTATTATGCAAATATAATATGTCATCTATTGTTATTACATTTTTCACATAAAAAATGCTGTATAGAGTGTATTAGAGCCATTAAAAGATACATATATCTCATTTTGACGCCTACTAAGGTGATATAATTTTATTGAAAATATTTATATACCTATTATCATATACTATTTGTATCCGGGAGGAAAAAAATGAAAAAGAAAATTGTAAGTATATTTGTAAGTATGCTGTTATGCGTTACTGTTTTTTCAGTAACAGGGACAATGAATATTGAAAATGCAGATGTTTGCTCTAATCCAGGTTCGAGTGCGGCCACTAATAGGGATCCTCTCACTGTTGTAATTGACTTTGACGCTCAAACAGCTCATACCGAAACTGGTGTCCTTGGAGCTGAATGGGATGGCCAATATCTATGGTCTTCAAGCAGGGGATTGGTAAATCCAACCCATATGTTCTTCGTCTGGGATACAGCTGGTAATCTGGTCGCTCAATATCCTCAGCCAGCCCAGAGTTCAACATGGGGCATTCGTGATTTAGCATTTGATGGTACATATTTATACGGAGGCAGTGAAAACGGCTTCTGGCAGATTGACCCTTCGGATGGTACATTCACTCTGTTGTTTTCCAGTATTTCACCTATGACTTGTATTCGTGCATTAGCATGGGAACCTAACGAAGGTGTCTTCTACTCTGGTAGTTTTGGTGATGGCTTCTATAAATTTCCAGCCGATGGATCAACCAAAACTCCCGTTACCAATCCAGGACTGACCGCAGTATATGGAATGGCTTACGATAATTATCACGATACAATATGGATATTTGATCAAACTGGCACCCCACAAACAACATTGCTTGAGTACGATCATCACACTGAGACTTTAACTGGACATTCACAT
>JAGLML010000246.1 GCA_023140035.1 Thermoplasmatales archaeon | reverse complement strand
TGGGGTATGGTATTGAGAATCTTTCTTGCCATCTGTTTTGAAAGATTACTTTCTTCAACAACTGATTTTTTATTATTATCTATAACATCTTGTGTGATGGCAATAGTTTCTTCAATATCTGACTCTATAGTATTTTTTAACAGGCCAGTTCTTTTAAGAATCACTATCAATGTAAATAACGAATATGCTACTGCTGCTCTGGGCTGAAAACCAGAAGGTATTTTTATGTGAGCGACTCCTCTTTTTTCAGACAACTCTTGTAATTTTCCACCAGATGATATACTCACTATCTTACATTTTTTCTGACTCGCAATTTTAAATGCACTTAATGTTTCTTCTGTATTCCCCGAGTAGCTGAAAAATATTGCCAACGTATCTTTTCTGGCCCATTTTGGCAAATCGTATTCTTTGTTGACAACTACAGGTACGTCGATTTTGTCTCTAAATAACCGAACTACAATATCTCCAGAAATTCCCGAGCCCCCCATTCCAGTGATAAGTACATCATCAATTTTAATGAAATGGTCCATCTTTGCAGTTTTTGCTATTTCAATGGCTTCTTTAATCTGATCGGGAAATTGATTAAGCGTATCCAACATATTTGATTTATCTATTTCTGAAATTTTTTCTAGGTCATCTAACATATTTTACATCATCTCATTCGTTTTTAATTTGAAAAGACAAGGGAAATCAATACCGATATTCAAAAATATTTCTATATTAAAAAAATACTTATTCAACTTGGAAAGAGAATTTAAAAACATTCCTTCATTACATTATTTCAAATGCAATATGTCAAGGGAGATATACTAACCCAGGATGGTTTTAAAAAGGGATATTTGGGTTTTGAAAAGAATAGGATAATCGACTTAAGAATTGGATCACCACCTGAAAAACCATTAGCCGAAGGACTTATTGTTCCAACTTTTGTAAATGCCCATACCCACGTGGGTGACTCTTTTCTTAGAAAGAAAAACATTAAACTCCCGAGAAATGTTGAAGAACTTGTTGCACCGCCCAATGGATTAAAGCATAGACTATTGGAGAAAGCATCTGAAAAAGAGATAATAGATGGGATGAAAATCTCTATCGACGAGATGATGGGGGCAGGCACTTCTTATTTTTGCGATTTTAGAGAGGATGGTATCAACGGAGTTTATCAACTAAGAAATGCTTTGAAAAACAAAAAAATTGGTTCCATTATTTTATCAAGACCTCAGCAAATGAGTTATGATAAAAATGAGGTGGAATTGCTTTTAAAAAACTCTTTAGGAATTGGTCTTAGTAGTATTTCTGATTGGGAGTATTCAGAAATTGAAAAGATTGCAAAACATGCTAAACGGGAGAAGAAAATATTTGCTTTGCATACTAGTGAAGCTGTAAGAGAAGATATTGACCTCATTTTGGATCTAAAACCCGATTTTCTAGTTCATATGGTTTCAGCTACAGAATCAGATCTTACTCATGTTAAAGATGAGAATATACCGGTCGTTATTTGTCCTCGCTCTAATGCATTTTTTAATCTGAAGATGAATCTAAAACTAATGAAAAAGGCAAGAGTTGATTTGATGCTAGGTACAGATAATGCCATGTTAAATACTCCTAATGTTTTGGAAGAACTAAGATATCTAAAAAATTCAACTACAGTTTTTTCCACTCAAGAACTGTTTAATATGATAACATATACTCCAAGGAAAGCTTTAAATT
>JAGLML010000245.1 GCA_023140035.1 Thermoplasmatales archaeon | reverse complement strand
GATAAAGTTTCAGATACTGGAGCACTGTCAAATAAAGTCGGTGCTAGTATTTGATACCAATTTTTTGCCCGCCATTTATCTTTGACTTTTCTCGATGCAGATCTTGCTCGTGCTTTTGCCATACATATCACTTAAATTTTTAATTCGTTTTATTAATAGATTTTTCTGAGTAATGGAGTTCTTATACTTAAAATATACTGGCGATACAGTAGTTCTGAAAGGTATATCAAAATTAATAATATTTTAAAAAGCGTCGACAATTTTTACATTCCTTTTTTTGCCTATCTTTAAAATTTCTTCTCTTATTGTATTATAATACTCTTTGTTTTCAAATACATTTTTTAAAAAAGTGTTATACATCTTCTGATTTTGAAAAATGTTTTTTTTGATACTATTCCAAACACCTGGTTTTAGATTCAGAGAATCAATCCATATCTTTGAAGCGCCATATGTGATAAAAGTATCAATTATTTCAGGAATATCGTCCGTTGAAATTGAAGGATAGATTGGACCAAAGAAAACGCTGGTTTGTATTCCTACATCAGCATATTTTCTTAAAACATCTAGCCTTTTTTCAACAGGTGATGTGCATGGTTCGAGCAGTTTTCTTTCATTATCATCAAGCGTTGTAATACTCATCATCACTTCGGCATCAGAAAATTTTGATAATATATTGATATCTCTTACTATTAGAGAAGATTTAGTCTGAATACTAATTGGAAAATCATATTTCAGAAGCTGATCTAAACAATATCGTGTAAGTTTATACTTCTTCTCAATTGGTTGATATGGGTCTGTGACAGTAGAGATTCCAACAACACCTCGCTTCTTGTTTTTAATCTCTTTTGAAAGAACTAAGGGAATATTTGCTTTCACATCGATAAAATTCCCCCAATTTTCTCTTTTTATTTTCAAAACATTTGGTGTATAACAATAGGCACAATTATGCTCGCAACCTCTGTAGGGATTCAGAGAGTAATCTAGTCCAGGTAACATAGAAGGAGATAAAGCTGTTTTACAATTAATCTGTCTGATTTTCATATAATCACAGATAATCTTCAAGTCTTTTCTGGTACAGTTGATTTTTGAGAACAGCACTATTCTTTATCCATCTCTGAGGAGGGATATCCATAATTTCTGAAACATGCATCAAAGCTTCATTTAATGTGTCAAACTTCCTATAATATTCTTGCCTTAAAGCACTTCTCACACTTTCTCTTACATTCCATACTCCTATAGGCATGATATATCCTGGATGGGCTTCTCTCATGATCACTACTCCGGCCTGGCGTCTCTCTTTATTGAGCAATTCATTCACTGCAAGTCGGGCTGCATAGTAGCAACCCCCAATCTCAGCATAGGTTGTTCTCCCGTCGTAAAACTCGTAGCTATTAAAGATCGAAATAGTTTTACCATAAGGGTTCCAGGTGGTATTTGGATACCAAGCCTCAATAAGTTCATACTGCCATTCAGTCGGTGTCATTAGTACTATCCAGCGATTATCAAACTGGTTGAGATAATACATTCTAAATTCGTTGATGTACGGATATGTCTTTGTTTTTTTCATTAGCTCCTTACCAATGAGTGAGTCAACTGCGGTAATGCTCCATCGTGTTGGGACAAACTTTCTATACTTATTAACACCAAAAGCCCCAACGCTAAACGCACGTTGAATCTTAGAAACCCTCACACCACTTTTGTAAATATCCAAAATTGCATCTTTTGATTTGAG
>JAGLML010000244.1 GCA_023140035.1 Thermoplasmatales archaeon | reverse complement strand
TGCTCGATGCTACAATGCCAGACGGGTCTAGAATTCAGATGACATTGAGTGAAGCTGTAACTACTAAGGGCTCTACTTTCACTATAAGAAAATTCCGTTCAGATCCCATTACTCCTACAGATTTGATCGAGTACGGCACTATGTCTCCAGAGATGATTGCATATATGTGGATGGCTGTAGAAAATGGAATTAATGCACTTATTGCTGGTAGTACAGCAGCCGGTAAAACCTCTACATTAAATGCACTTTCACTGTTCATTCCTAAGGAGGCAAAGATAGTTTCTATAGAAGAAACTAGAGAGATCAACCTTCCACATCCAAATTGGATTCCCGGGGTGGCCCGCTCCGGCTTTGGTGAAGTGGTTCGTGATAAACTTGTTGGTGAAATCGACCTGTTTGATCTTATGAAAGCAGCTCTCAGACAGAGACCCGAATATATTTTGGTAGGGGAAATAAGAGGGCAAGAGGCATATGTTCTATTTCAGGCTATGGCTACAGGGCATACTACCTATTCCACATTTCATGCTGACTCACCCAAATCTGTTATACACAGACTAGAAGGAAAACCAATAGATATACCACGTGTTATGTTGGGATCTTTAGATATAGTGTTTATACAGGTGAACGCTAAGGTTGGAGGTAAACATGTTAGGAAATGCAAACAGATTGTGGAGATTGTAGATATTGATCCTACAACAAAAGAAATACTTACGAATGAGGTGTTCCACTGGGACCTTGCAGGAGATAAATTTGTTTATTCAGGTAAAAGCTACATATTAGAGCGTATAAGAAATCAACATGGCATGAGTAAAGAAGGTATAATGCAAGAAGTTAGAAGAAGAGTAGAAGTACTCGATTGGATGCGTAAAAACAATATTAGATCATTCAGAGAATTTGCAAAAACAGTATCCTTTTATGTTGAAGATCCTAATGAATTGATGAAAAAGATAATAAAGGGTACAAAAATTGAGAAAGAAGACAGTAATAAAATAGATATTCAAAAACTTGAAGAGTCAGATAAAATCGAAGTAGGGGAGATGGACTTAGGTAAAGATTTGATTAAAGAGAAAAAAACTTCTACACTCTCCGTTAAGAAAAAAATTGAAAAAAGTATAGATTTCCGGAGGAATAAAAATAACTCTAAATAAATATCAGAAGATTTGTTACAAATGGTTTGGACAGGTTACAGAGAGAAAAGTGAGTGATAAACTGAAGCACAAGTTACAGTCTGCTCACATGGAAATTAGAGGTGGAGCGTATATGTCTTTTGTTATGCTTAACTCTCTTCTCGTAACAATAGCTTCTTTCGCTGTTTTGTCTACGTTGGTTTTTCTTATACTTCCTTCTGTTGGCGTTCATTTGGATATGGGGCTTACTGTTTTCTTTCTACTCATTCCAGTTTTGCTTGGTATTCTTGTTTATTTCATTTCTTTAATGCTACCTTCTTTTAGAGCAAAATCACGTGGTAAAAAAATTAATTTATATTTAGCTTATGCTCTTAATTTCATTTCTGCAATGTCTTCTGCAGGTGTAACTCCCACTGAGATTTTTAGAAGTCTTTCCAAACAAGATATATATGGAGAAATCAAAGAAGAAGCTTCTTGGATATATAGGGATATCACGTTGATGGGCACGGATGTTATTACAGCAATTAGATCCAACATAGAGATAACGCCATCGCAGAAGTTTAAAGAGTTTTTACAGGGAATGATTGTTACAGTTACTTCGGGAGGTTCTTTAAAAACCTATTTTATGA
>JAGLML010000243.1 GCA_023140035.1 Thermoplasmatales archaeon | reverse complement strand
GATATTGGCGTAGATGAAGGCTTTGGTCAAGGAGCACGGGCAGAAAAAATCGTAGGTTAAATCTATGGTGAAAAAAGCAGTATGTCTGATTTCTGGCGGTCTAGATTCTTGTGTAACTTCTTTTATTGCAAAGGAGCAGGGATACGAGATATATGCCATCTCTTTTAACTATGGTCAACTTCATAAAAAAGAGATTGATAGTTCAAATAAAATTGTTCAGGCAGTTGGAGTTGAGGATCGCATCATACTTGATGTCGATTTTCAAAAGTTTGGCAAACCCTCTCTTTTTAAGACTTCATCTGACTCTATTCAAGATCATGATTTGAAAGATATTGGCAAGGAAATTCCATCAACATATGTGCCAGCACGAAACACTGTTTTTCTTTCACTGGCATTGGCATATGCTGAATCAATTGATGCAGATGCAATATTTATAGGAGTGAACGCAGTAGATTATTCAGGCTATCCCGATTGCAGACCCGAATACATACAAGCATATCAAAAAATGGCGAATTTGGCCACTAAAAAAGGAGTTGAAGGGAGATCAATCAAAATAGAGGCGCCTCTTTTACAGTTAACAAAATCTGAGATTATCAAAACAGGCTTGAAGCTTAATGCCCCACTTGCAGATACCTGGTCTTGCTATAGGGGAAAGGAACTTGCCTGTGGTCGTTGTGATTCATGTGTATTGCGGTTAAAAGGATTTAAAGATGTAGGAGCAGAAGACCCCATACAATATGAGTACTATCCAGATTGGTATACCAGTTGATTTTTATCTTAATAAGACAAAGCTTACGGTAATCGATTTTTCTTTTCCTTTAGATAATCTTTGATATCTAGTATTATGGGTATTGAAACAAGTATTACTATCACTATTCCCAAACATATCAAACTATCTTCGTGCACGTTACTTACCGTGTTTTTTCCGCCCATTAAATCCTCAAAAAATAGATTTATTGTACCAAGCCATGGTATTTCCAGTCTTGCTTTTCCTGATATCCAACTGAGTTTTATTGGCTGAGGACATATGCTGCTTCCCGGCTTCTGGTCAATATGAGGATTATTATCCCCCATTGTTAGGTAACCTGAATGAGCCCATGATGGTTTGCTATTCTGTAATCCTAATTCAGATATGCTAATCGATGTCTCGTTGAAAATTCCATACTCTGCAATTGTATACGTTGTTTTTTCTCCATATGTATCGACGTCAACCCAACACATGAGCCTATGGATGATTTGAGAGACGTCGTCTCTGCCCAAGGGTTTGTAGATAACTACATCACCCCAATCTCCATAAAAAAAGTTATTTGGGTCTTCCTTTTCACTTGCACCACCGAAGTTCCCACCGTGGGTAATAAGATCGTCTCTAGAATACACTTTCTGAACAAGAACCATATCACCAGCGTCTATTGTACCAAATCGTCCAAAAGGTGAGTCGTCGTGCTCCATACTTCCTGATTCAATAGCTACCATTGGTGCAGCAAACCATTGTCCTGTATAGGTCCACATAAGTAGCAAAACTATTAGAACTGCCATCAAAGCGACAAATATATCCCGTATCAGTGTTATCTTCTCGTTGTCGCTTCGCCAAAATCGTAAAAACTTTTCTATGATATTCATGCAAAATCCCTATTTCATATGATTCTTATGGCTTATCGAAATCTTTGTTTTTGTTCCGCATATGGGGCAGATTTTTATCGATTCTTTAAACTGTTTTCTGCACCCTGGACAACAGTAATGCCATTTAAACTTTTTTGTT
>JAGLML010000242.1 GCA_023140035.1 Thermoplasmatales archaeon | reverse complement strand
ATGGTTTATATGGTTAAATGATTTACTAAAAAAGAATAGAAAAATTTTAAAAATATTCTCTAAATTTTAAAGATAATACCAATTTTGCGAAAGGATATATTGTTCTGGTGAATAAAGAGGGATTATATCCATAATATAAGAGCTCTCGCCAACTGTCGTTCTTTTTAGCCCACTCTAGCAGATCATTATAGTAACGATCGGCATCCCAGTCAACAAGAAACCTGTTTGCAACTGAGGTTTTTAGCCTGTCTGAAAGGCTCTGTTTGATTAACTTTTTATAATTTTTATTATCTATGATGCTTTTTGCTGCAAGAAAACCAGAGTTGATTGCATATCTCATTCCAAAACCCCAGAATAAATCTTGTAAACCAGCGGCTTCTCCAGTATATATTTTTCCTTTTTTGATAAGCCTCGGCTTTATCAAAAAACAACCAACTCCGCCAATGTTTTTCTCATTTTTTATATCTATATCAAAAAGTTTAGTAAAAATCTCATATGTTTTTTTAAAATACGTATTTACTTCTCCATCAGTCTTATAAAGATTTACACTACATATACATCCATAGCCCTTATTTATTAACAGATAAGAATAAGCTTTGTTTGATGCTTCTTTGTTTAAAAGAGCAGCAGCGACGTCATCTGACTCTGTTTCAAAAAGTATTCCTCTAACAATACCGGTAGGTTTATTTCCTGCGGGTCCAATCGAAATAATATCCACATCTTCTTTCTTTATTTTTGAATTAAAATGGATATTTACTCCCAAATCCATTGCTTGGGTTTTAAGACATTGATCTAAGCTATTTTCAATGACTCCCCTTTTTACTAGATAGAATATTGGTTTCTTGCAAGTATTTTTCAATAGTTCCCTTCCATCTGATAGGTACATTGTTTTAAATGGGCTACAATCAAAATTGATTTTAATGTTCATTGACTTAATTTCATGTAAAATGTCGATCTGGGAAGACCAATTTTCCAATCCTTCTAAATCACCAAGAAATCGTTTACCACAATCTCCCCTTTTTTCAAAAACATCTACAGTGTAGCCGGCGCGTGCTAAATTTATTGCAGCACTAAGACCTGACAAACCTGCCCCCATTATTTTGATTTTTTTCATTTTATACACTAAGTTGTCTCTGTGTATTTAAAGATTTTTTATGATTTTAAAATATTTCCTGTTAATTTTTAGAAATGGATTAACTCATCCCTAACAACATTTTTAATGGCATATTTTATACCAAAGCGAAAACAGGGAGGTAATCCAGATGGTTGAAATTTCCCCCTTTAAAGGCATCACATACAACAAAGAGAAGACAGGCAAACTTGATAAAGTAATGTCACCACCATATGATATCATATCTGAAAAGATGCAAAGTGAACTATATGAAAAGCATCCATACAATTTTGTAAAACTAATTTTGGGCAAACAATTTCCAGATGACACAGAAAAAAACAATAGATATACTCGAGCTAGAGAACTGTTTGATGGATGGCAAAAACAATCTGTATTGTTAGAATCGGACAAAAGTGCTATTTATCCCTACAAAATAGAATATACAATAAATAACGAAACAAAAACAATGAATGGATTTTTTGTTTTACTGAAATTAGATCCCGATTATAAACTGGTAAAAGCACATGAAAGAACACTTTCCAAACCAAAGGCGGACAGATTAAGTCTTATGCGTGCTTGCCATGCAAATCTCGAGCCGATTCAGTTGTTATATATTGATGAGAATGACGCTATAAGAAAAAAAGTGGACGGTGCTCTTGATAATCCCATTATAGA
>JAGLML010000241.1 GCA_023140035.1 Thermoplasmatales archaeon | reverse complement strand
AAAGCGCCAGTTGCAGAAATGTTTGGATTTGCTTCTGCGATACGATCTGCAACAGGTGGACGTGTTTTATGGAGCACTGAAAACATGGGATTTGAACCCATGCCAAGACAACTCCAAGGGGATGTAGTAAGACAGATAAGAGAAAGAAAAGGTTTGAAACCAGAGCCTTATCCACCAGAATATTACATGGATTAAACTTCATAAAAATTTAAAAATCGTTATATAGGAAACCTAGTTACTCTCCTTAATGGTAGCTATGAAGAGAGGAAACATCCCAATTAATCAGAACTTTGAACTAGAATACCGATATTATGACAAAGATGTAAACTACAAGTATTTCAACAGAAAATTTGAGATATATCTGTTAGAAAAGAAAGCCCTGAAGAAAAATTACATTTTACACATGGATAACTGTGACATACGCCCAGGAAAATGGTCTCCACATGTTCATAGAGCGTCGAACGTGAACAAGAAATTGTATTTTGGAGTTTCAACTCTCAATTGGAACGATATAAAAAATAATTTTTTAGATTGCATAATAGGAGAAATTGGAGAAAAACATAAAGAGGGTGCAAAAAAAGCTGTTGGGAAACTCCTTTCTCCAAAACTGTAAAAGGTTGAATGTTTTAAGTACGATTTTTCAGATATTTCTATTTTTGGTTATTACTCTGTAACCCTATATTTTCCATGAATCGGTTCATAAATTTGTCCATTGCGTTTTAATCTATCCAGAGCACCCTCTACTTTACTAGATTCTATCCCTTGTATCTCTGCCTCACTAACTATATCGCTTCTGGCTGCATTGTCGTCTTCTGACGCGTTACACAATTTTTGTATAATGTCTATGATTGAACGCATTCTACTCTGCTGGGTATGACTTATTCCAGTTGCAATAATGTCGATATCAAATTTACCAGTCTCTCGATCCATACCCACTCTTCTAAGATATTGATCGATAATAGAAATCGCTCTTTTCGCATCTTCGACAGTAACCTCCTCACTTAGTCTTACACGTGCGCTTGCCTCTGCTAATCGAACGAAAGCTTCTAACTGCCGTGGAGTGAAAGGTACAGAATCCTCAGACGCGCTTCTGAAATCCACGTAATAATTTTTCAACACCTCTGATGCATCATCGCTCATGACTGGGAAAATGTTCCTCTTTGCATATGCCACGTATTTACGGACGAATTCAGGTGTAAATATTGGCATAACGTTTTCCATTAAACTATCTCGTTCTTCTTTGGTGTGTTTTGACTTCTTAGATCTTAATATATTCTCACTGACTTCTCCCGCTTTATGAGTACGTAAAATATGTGTTGCAAGAGCGGTATCAGTTTCTCTATTTGGTTTATCAAGAATGGAAAAAATAAGATCAAAACGTGAAAGCAATGCGGGTGGCATATTAATCTGTTCATGCATGGGTATGAATTCATCAAACCGGCCAAGTTTCGGATTTGCCGCTGCAAGTATTGCACATCGTGCTTTTAACGTTGCGTTTATGCCCGCTTTTGCAACAGAAATCTCCTGCTGTTCCATTGCCTGATGCATTGAGCTTCTGTCAGTCTCCTCCATCTTATCTATTTCATCAATACATGCAATGCCCATATCAGCTAAAACTAGCGCTCCTGCTTCTAACGTCCATCGCCCTTCACCAAATTCGTCTCTCACCGCCGCAGCGGTAAGGCCAGCTGCTGACGACGCCTTTCCAGAAGCATAAATACTCCTTGGAGCGAGTTTAGACATGTATGTAAGCAGCTGTGACTTTGCGGTACCAGGATCACCGACCA
>JAGLML010000240.1 GCA_023140035.1 Thermoplasmatales archaeon | reverse complement strand
ATCTCCTGCTACATTTGGTGAATGTATACCTATTGATCTTCCGTCATGTGGATCAGTTACTAATGTCACGTCATTTGTGATTTCAAAACATGCGTGGCCATGCCATCTTATTTTAAGCAATTTTTTCTCCTCCCAAAAATTACAAAAGTCGAATTGTTTAGTCAATTTAAATAGATTATGGCCGCAGTCTTCCAAACTTAATGTAATCTATTGTATGACCATCAACTCTTGCAAATACAATTTCCTTATTTACAGAATGTGCAAGCCTTACTGCCCTGCTTATTTCAGCCCATATGCTTTTAAATCCTTTTTCAACCACATGAATTAGATATTCAGCATGCGTTTCATCTACTTGTTTTGTGTATGCACGGAAATGGGCACCGAATTTGAATCCTGTCTTCACAATTAAACCTCGTTTTTTCAAATCTCTAAAAACAGTAAGTCTTGATTGAATGTCTGGCTGTAATTTTTGAATAATTTTTTTAAGTCCTTTTACAGAAAGTTTTTTTCCATTGTCCGTCTGAACACCAATAACACCTAGATCTGAAAGATACAATGCTTCGATCAGAGATAGTTGCAATCCATCTCCAAAAGGTTTACCAAAAAACTCTTTTTTAAGCAAATTTTCTGATAATTTTTTATCAAAGAGTACAACCCTATTTTTTAGAAGGATTCCTTCTCCTTTTGGAAAAATGTTCTTGCCTATATCTCCTCTAAGATCCAAAGATGTAACGTCGTAATAAGTGATGTCTCCTTCTTCATCAACGATCCCATACCACAAATCCCCATTCTTTTTTGTTACTTCATTTATCACCTTCTTTGTATCTTCTAAGTCTAAAATGTCTCTTTCTGAAAATGCAGAGATGTAAAATTGTTTTTCATTGGTATCATTATCTTTTTGTTTGAATTGATAAAAAGTTGTATGCTCATTTTCTTCGCATAATTTTATTGGATGTCCCCTGTTTCTCAAATCCTTGAATAAAAGATATTTTATTCCAAATTCAGGAATCTTTTGCATGCAAATTTTAACAAGATCTTGAAAGCTCATCTCATTTTTATTATGAAATATTCTAATTTTACTTTCACTTAGTAAAAAAATCCCTTCTATCAAATCCAACTGTATCTTGTTACCAGAAAGAGATTTGCCAAAATGACTCCTAGTATAGAATCGTCCAGCATCCTTTGGCTTTTTAACAATTATTTTGTTGTCAACTAATTCTCCCGAAGCTTGCATTATAAAACGTAAATTGTTTGTCTTATTTGTTTTTTTTGTAATAATCCCTTATACTTCTAGGTATCTCTCCTTCAGAAAAGTATCGGCTCTTTTTGTAATAATCACTTATGTTTCTTGGCACCTTTTGTTCAGAGGAGTATTGATATTTTCGTTTTTTAGATGACATCCCTCCAATAAGTATCCCTATACCTAAACCTCCAATGCCACCAATAATTGCAAAAATGATGAAATAGTCTAAATATCTAATAATACCATGTTCCAATATCGAAATATTGACTTCAGGAATTCCTATGTAGCGCGACGAATGTCCTCCATAAGTACCTGTGAAACCCAATGCACCAGCTATCAAATCACTATATTTGTAATAAACAATCGCAGAGTCAAATGAAGATCCATTTACAAGGCTTTGGGCATATTCATAGTAACTTACTGCTAGTATGGGTTCTATACCACGATCTCTACTTTCGCTTATACTGGCACTAGCACTTTCACGTGCTCTCTCTACTTTATCTTCGGTAATACCATCAACAAGTTCTAAGGCAAGATTTGCTTTCACTAGTGACTCCAACGCTTCAAACA
>JAGLML010000024.1 GCA_023140035.1 Thermoplasmatales archaeon | reverse complement strand
AGAACTGGAGGAAGAGCTCCGTTGTTAAATATGATGGCCATAGGTTTTAGTAGAATTCTTACGCCATTTATGAGTGAAATGGATGCATTAGGGTATTCTATGCAGTTTGTACCCGCGTTATTCGGTGCTTTGCTTGTGTTCCCTGTCTATTTCATCGGAAAAACTCTGTTTGGACGGAAAGAGGGGCTTCTTGCGGCATTGCTCGTTGCTATAATCCCAATCCATATCGGATCGGGACACGGTTCAGCATATGGATTGTTTGACCACGATTCTTTCAACCTTTTGTTGTTTTTCCTAACGTTTTTCTTTTTAATTAAAAGCGTCAAAGATAAAAGCCCAAAAAGATCGATATTATGTGCTCTTCTCTCAGGAACTTCTTTGGCTGCTCTGAATATGGTGTGGGTGATGGGTTATTTTCTTTTTGCTGTTATTGCAGCTTATGCAGTTGTACAAATGCTTTTTGATATTTTCAATAACAAAATGAACTGGAATGTAGTTCGAAGTATGACGCTTATTTTGTTTACAGGTTATTTTGTTTCTTTGCCTGTCAGATTCGTTAAAGCCGGCGAATTTACACCCGATCTTCAATTGGTACTCTCCGTAGGCGTGGCACTGTTTGGGTTAGTATATATTGTTCTCGATAAAAAGAAGATTCCTTGGCTCATATCATTACCAACCATTTTTTGTGCTGGAGGCGTTGTTCTAGCCGCCCTATACTTTATCCAGGATTTAGTGTCAATGTTTCCATTTCTTTCTCCTCTTAGGAGCATTTCGGCGGTTTTATATGGTTCTGGAATTTATGGAAACAAAGTTGACTTAACTATTGCAGAGGCAGGTACATATGGTATTAGTAGATCTGTTATGTCATACGGCCCAGCTCTTTATTGGCTTGCATGGGCTGGTCTCGTATTTCTGATATATTATTATTTCAAACAAAAGGGACGAAGGGATTATCTTTTTATTGTCACAGTATTCATAATAAATATTTGGCTTGCTGGGACTGCAGGTCGTTTTTTAAATGATATGGTTCCTTTAATTGCTATACTTGCAGGATGGATAATATGGTTTGTTGTAGCTAAAGTTGATTATAAACAAATGTTGAGAAACATAAGAAATGCAGGAGGAGGTTTGCGAGGATTGAGAAGAGGAATAAAAATATACCATGCTTTAGGTATCCTTTTTGTTTCATTGTTGGTTATATTGCCTAATGCATTTCTTGCTCTTGATGCAGCAGTGCCATCAGCAGTTACAAAAAACGGCACAAGTAATATGAAAATTGATTATTTTGGTGAGGACCACTCTAGTGCATTTGGATCGAGTTCATATAAAGAACAATACTGGGTTGATGCTCTTGCTTGGTTAAAAGATCAGGATGTGGATATAGATGATCCTACTAAAAGACCAGCTTTTATCTCGTGGTGGGACTATGGGTTCTATGAAGCAACTGTTGGAGGTCACCCAACAGTGGCAGACAACTTCCAGGATGGGATCCCTCCGGCAGCCAATTTCCATACTGCGAAAAGTGAGAAAGAAGCAGTAGCAGTTTTAACAGTTCGATTGTTAGAGGGAAACAAAAAAGACAACGAGGGAGAACTTTCAACAGAAGTTGTGCAAAAGCTCCAGAAACATTTAGGTGAAAACAACTCCAATGATCTTGTAATGTGGATAGAAAATCCAACTGCATCACCATCATACAACACTCCAATAGGTGAAGAGTACGACAAAGAACTAAGTAAAGATCTGTTTATAGGAGAACAATGGGTAGAAAATGCATTTTATCATGATATCACTGAAATGTTGAATAGTACATTAGATGATGAAGGCATTACTTGGCTTTATCATGACATTCAAGAGGCCACTGGCTATAGTATTCGCTATTATGGTGTTGAAGGTTACGACCGAGATATTTTTAATATATTTGCATTTTTAGGAGATAAAAGTCTTGTTTTGCATGCTCTTAGATCAGGAGGCGGGGCGCGGTTCCCCAATCCCGAGGATGACTTTGTTCAGGTAAAATGGGCCGGCTATTATGTTAATACTGATGGAACACAAGGAGAAGATGGAGAATGGACTGCTGATGAACTAAATGAGATGTCTGAGGAGGATAGAGATCGCATTGCTATTACAGACACTCCATCAGTGAATAAACCAGATTATTTCAAAACTATGTTTTACAGAACATATATTGGAAATATACCAGAAGAATTACAAAATCAAATTTTGCAGTTGCCTTGTTGGAATATGAGACATTTTTCTGCTGAATATATATCAGAATATCCTTATTATGGATCTGGAAGAAGCGCAGTTGTCATAGCAAAATACTATGAAGGCGCAAAAATCAATGGATCTGTGGAGTTTATGGGAGATCCATTACAAGGTCAAGTGATTGTACAAAAAGACATTTCTTTATACGGCACTCCTTTCCCCATAGATCATGATAAAACCGATACCGAAAATGGGACATTTAGTTTAATAGCACCTGCCGGAAATATAACATTACAAATTCGGAGAAACACAGAACTAGGCGCAAACGCGTTTGTCATGAAAACCATAACCTTCAACAGTACCAGTGACCTTGGGTTAGCGCCTATTACAGAAGATGAAGCAATGCGCACCGTGGGTACAAACTATGAACGTGTTGTCAATATTACAATAGATCCTGCTAACATTGAAGGCTATGTTTATCAGAACAACGACAATAATGACGATTACAATGCCTCAAGCGATGAACCCTTAGCAAATGCACAGATAACTTTGATAGAAATGGAAGCATTTGATCCAGATACAGGGCAACCGTCACAATTTGGTCTTGTTCATGAAAAGATCACAGATGAAATGGGATATTATAATCATTCTGACGTAAAGCCAGGAATATATCTCATACAAGCCATGCTTGATGATTTCGTTATTCATGAGAACTACTTATTTATTTACTCTGGAAACAATAGTTACAATATATCAAAGCCAAAGCCAGCAGCAGTTAAAGGTACAATCTATTTCGATGAAAATGAAAATAACGAATACAATATTGGAGAAGAGATGAACAATGTAGATGTTGAAATTCTTTACCCGAAAGTTGATGGAGATAAAAAACATGTGGACTCAATTACAACTGATGAAACAGGAACATATTCATTTTCTTCATTGGTTCCAGGTGATTATATTATTAATGCATCGAAAACCAATACTACAACAGGGTATCCTGACTATGTGATTGAAGAACAAATAACACTAACGGAAAATGAAACAGCGACATTTAATGTTTCAATTACTTACGCTCCAATCATAGTAAGCGGATATACGGAACACGAGGACGAAACCATTGGAGACATTTATATAACATTCATACCGGATGAATCTGTTGCAAACAACACGGCACAACGAGTTTCAGCTACATCTGAGGAGGATGGACAGTATGTCGCTGAACTCATGCCTGGATATTACAATGTCTCAGTAGATGTGAGTGTAGAACAGGGAACTTTTTCGTTTGATGACCAATTGCATCTACAAATGGGTGAAGGGAAAAAATCTTATGATATTTCTCTAACCAAACATTCTTTTACTGTTACCGGAAGTACAACATACGATGGTACTAACATAGGTAATATTACAATTAGTTTTTCACCTGACATAGCTGTTGAAAACAATACTGCAGCATTTGCTCAAACATCTTCAGATGAAAGCGGATCATACCTCGTTGAACTACTGCCAGGGTTATATAATGTAACAGTGGACGAAGTAGTTAACGAAAGCGGTCAAGATGTAACATATACATTCACCGGGTCTTTGGACATACAGGGTGCAACATCGTTTGATATTGCATTGACTAGGGAAGAATCACTATAAACAGTGAAAGAAAAAAATTTTCACCAAATTTTATTTAATACCATTGCAAATACTTTTACCATGCTTAGTTTGGATGATGGAATTAAAGCAGTGAAGTTAGCTAGGAGTGTCATAGAACAATATGTAAAAAATAATACAACGCCCGCCTCAGAGCTAAAGGGAATTTTTTCTGAAAAGCAAGGCGTATTTACTACTCTTCATACTTTCCCTGAGCGCGACCTCCGTGGATGCATAGGGCTTCCTCTTCCAATAATGTCTTTGAAAGAAGCCATAATTGAGTCAGCTAAATCAGCCACTAGAGATCCTCGTTTCCCTCCTTTGGAGGAAAATGAGATTGATAATATAATTATAGAAGTCACCATTTTAACGAAACCTGAACTTATTAATGTAGATCGACCGCAAGATTATTTGTCAAACATTGAAATGGGAAGGGATGGACTTATAGTTGAACAAGGATTCTATAAAGGGTTGCTTTTGCCTCAGGTTCCTATAGAACAAGGATGGGAAAAAGAAGAGTTCTTATCTCATACTTGCATGAAGGCAGGTTTACTCCCGGATGCATGGGTCGATAAAAATACAAAAATATTCAAATTTAGTGGGCAAATATTTACAGAGATTGAACCAAGAGGGAAAATTAGGGAGAAAAATTTGGATGGAAGTAACAATTGAAGGCAAAGCCTACATTGACGGCGATTTCGTGGATTGTTGTATAGGGATTGTAGATGGCAGGATATCTGCTATCAAAAAGATACTGAAGGGAGACAGATATTATAATTTTGGTTCTAAGCTAATACTTCCTGCAGGTATTGATATTCATGTTCACTTTCGTGATCCCGGTATGACATATAAAGAGGATTTTTCTACAGGGTCACTGGCTGCGGCATTTGGAGGCGTATCCTGTGTTTTTGATATGCCTAATACAATTCCACAGACTACGTCTTTGCAGACCCTTTCAGATAAGATTGTATCTGCAAATAAAAAAGCATATGTGGATTTTGGCATCTATGTCGGTGTTACAGATAGCAACGTAGAAAATATTGAGGAGTTGACCGAAAAATGTAGTGGTTTCAAGATTTACTTGGGAAGCACTACAAATTCTTTACAATTAGATGAAAATAATTTAAAACAGACATTCAAAAGGATTAACTCTGCTAGTAAGCCTATTTTGATTCATGCTGAGGATAATAAATGTCTTAATGGACATAAGATGTGGGAAAATAATCTCGTTGATCATCTTCATTCTCGTCCAGCTGAGTGTGAAGAAATCGCTATAAAGAGCATACTAAAAATGTCGAGGAACTATCTTAACAGAAGGATACACATTTGTCATCTTTCTTCATGTGAAGGACTGGAATTGCTAAAAAACAGATCAAAAAACATTAGCGTTGGTGTTACACCTCATCATTTGTTACTCAACATAGAAAAAAATCTAAAACCGCAAGCTCTGTATAAGGTGAACCCACCAGTTAGAACAAGTTTCGATAGAGACGCCTTGTTTGAAGGAATAAGAAATGGTTTCGTTGACATACTGGAGTCAGATCATGCTCCTCATACTTTGGAGGATAAAGCGGGGGAATTTAGCTCTGCTCCTTCTGGCCATCCAGGCGTTGAAACAGTTTTTCCTTTGTTTTTATCTTTGGCTAAAAAAGGAAAGTTATCTTTTCAACGGTTAATTTCGTTATTTTGTGAGAACCCTGCTAATTTGCTTGGTGTATCCAAAGGTAGGATAGAGGTTGGGAGGGATGCAGATTTTGTTGTCGTAGATATCAAGGAGGATTGTAGGATTAATTCTGAGAATCTTCATTCTAAATGTGGCTGGTCTCCGTTTGAGGGTTGGCCCGCATTATTCCCAACCTGTGTTTTTGTTAGAGGAGAAAAGCTTATAGAAGAGCATGAAATCCAGGTGAAGCAAGGTTTCGGCAGATTTGTTGGAGAATAAAAAATGATAGGCATACTTCCTCAGTGGTTTCAGATATTTTTTTGGTCTATGGTTCCTTGGGTTGAAGCGAGATATGTTATACCTCTTCTAGCTATGAAACTCTTTGGGTGGGAATGGTGGCAGGCGTTTCCTCTTGCTGTTGCGGGTAATATGCTCCCTGTTCCATTTATTCTCCTGTTTTTTAAATTTGCTGAGAAGTTTTTACGGAATTATAAATTTTGGACGAGGATTATGGATTGGTTTTTTTCAAGAACCAGAAGAAGAGCAGATAGCAAGATACGGAAATATGAGTATCTTGGTTTAATCTTGTTTGTGGCTATACCGTTACCGTTTACGGGTGCTTGGACCGGTTCTTTGATTGCTTATCTTTTTGATTTGAAGTTTTCTAGATCCCTTGTTACAATTTTTTTCGGTGTTATTATTTCTGTAGCGATAACAATTCTTCTGTATTCTGCAGGTCTACTCCTATGGACTTCATTTAATGGCTAATATTGTGATAGTTGAAGGGCATATCTATGGATGAGGAAATAAAGTTACTGGCTCATAAAACCGTTGATAAAATCTATAGAAAAATTAGAAAAACCTGTTTAACTGAGTTCCATAGATTGGGAACTAATATGGGCATAGGTGCTGATGGCACTCCTACGAAGTATGTTGACAAGGTCGCTGAGGATGTCGCAATGAAAATTATCAGAAAATCAGATGTAAAGGTGAATCTTCTTAGTGAGGAATCTGGCTTTTTGGATTTCGGTAGTGAATATACTTTTGTCTTGGATCCTGTTGATGGTACCCGTAATGCATATCGGGGCATACCATTTTATTCTGTTTCCTTAGGTATTGGTAAGTCGACGCTTAGTGATGTTGAATATGGTATTGTTAAAAACATTCCAACGGGGGATGTTTTTATCGCTGAGAAAAGCCATGGTGCTTTCCTTAACAATAAACGTGTTGGCATTCCAGATTTGCCTTCAACTGATGTTCTCTCTTCCCTAACTCTTGGTAAAAACTTTGATAAGTTAACGCTTTCTTTTGCTAAGAAAAATATTGTTCGCTCTCTTGGCTCTGCTTCTCTTGAGATGTGTATGGTAGCTATCGGGGCGTTGGATTTTTATGTTGTTGGTAGGGAGTATATGCGTGTGACTGATATCGCTGCTTCTACTCTTATTGTACGTGAGGCAGGTGGTGTTGTTACAAACATCCATGGTGAACAGCTTGACATGCATCTTAATTTAGATGAGAGAACAAGCGTTATTGCGGCTTGTAATGAGAAATTAGTTAACAAGATTATTTCTTAACGTAAACATTTAATATGGTTGAATTTAATTTCGGTTCAAATGAGCATAGCTGAAGATATTGTTAATATGACAAAGAAGAAAAAGTTGCATTTTTCTTTGATCGATCCTGATAAACAGAATCCTGAACTTGCTGGCTCTATCGCAAAGACAGCAGAAGAGGCAGGTAGTAGCGCTATAATGGTTGGAGGCTCCACATTAGTTTCACAGAAGCAAGTGGATGATACGGTTAAGGCGATTAAAGGTGACACCGATCTACCTGTTATTTTGTTTCCATCTGGTGCCAGATTTTTGAGTAAATATGCTGATGCTGTTTTTTTTATGAGTCTTTTGAACTCTAGGAACTTAGATTATGTGATCAGGGAACATGTCAAAGGGGCGCCTTTTGTGAAACATTCAGGAGTTGAACCGATCTCGATGGGATATGTTATTGTTGAGCCAGGTATGACTGCAGGTAGAATTGGTGAAGTTGATTTGATAAAAAAAGATGATATTGAAACAGCAGTTGGATATGCTCTTGCGTCTCAATATTTAGGTATGGAATTGTTTTATCTTGAGGCAGGATCTGGGGCATCTTCTCCTGTATCTAATAGAATGATTAAAGCTGTCAAACAAAGTATTGATATCCCGCTTATCGTAGGCGGTGGCATTAGAGCTGTGGAAACGGCAAGACAGAAAGCACATGCTGGAGCAGATATTATTATTACTGGTACAAAGCTGGAGGAAGAAAAAAATTTGAAACAGGCTTTAACTAACATAATAAAGGCTATAGAGGAATAGATCTTCATGAGAATTCTATTGAGCATAGGAGGAGCTTCTGGGAGTATTTATGGTATAAGGTTATTTGAGGAATTGATTAAATCTGGCGTTGAAGTGCATTTAGTTGTATCTAATGGTGCAAAAAAAATATTGGAACATGAAACAGGACATAACTATGAAGATCTAAAAAAGAAAGCGGGTTTTTGTTATGATAATGATGATCTGTTCGCTCCTCCTGCAAGTGGAAGTTTTCAACTGGATGCTATGGTTATTGTTCCTTGTAGTATGAAAACATTGTCTGCTATTGCGAATGGTTATGGTGATACGTTCACCTCTAGGGTTGCTAGTTGTTGTTTGAAAGAAGGAAGAAAGCTCGTTCTTGTTATACGTGAAACACCATTAGATCTGCCAGGAATCAAAAACATGCTTGCTGCAAAACAAAGTGGAGCAGTTATTCTTCCTGCAATGCCGGGATTTTATCATAGACCATATAATATAGAAGAACTAGTAAATTTTATTGTAGGTAAAATCTTCGATCAACTTGGTTTAGAGCATAATCTGTTTAAAAGATGGGGATAACACCCTATGTCTTACACATGTTAACAAAATTTTTGAATATTTGTTCACCGTATTCAGTATGTTCAACTTCTGGATGAAATTGTAGGCCATAGAATGGTTTTTCTTTATGTCGCATGGCCTGTATTTTACAGCTTTCGCTTTCTCCCAGTACTTCAAAAGTTTTAGGTAAAACTGATACCTCATCATTATGAGATTCCCACACTATTGATTTTTTTGGTACTCCTTCAAAAAGCATATCGTCTTTTAGCAATGTAAGTTCAATTTTTCCAAGTTCTGGTACTTTTGAAGGCGCTGCTTCCCCTCCAAAAAACTGTGCCATGAATTGATGCCCCGCACATATTCCAAGTATTGGAAAATAGGCTTTCTCTAGATATTCTGTGCAGTTTCCAAGTTTGCTTTCTAATGCTACACTTGGTGCACCACCAGATAGAACGAGACCATCAATGTTTTCATTGTCTAACTCTTCAAAAGGTGTTGTATTTGGAAATATTTTCGTATCAACATCAATATCTCTTAATGTACGCCATTCTCTATGTGTCCATTGTCCTCCATTATCTATGACGTAAATTCGTACCATATTGCCTTCTCTTTTTAATTAGCTAATTTTTCACTCCCATTCTACAGTACCTGGAGGCTTATTTGTCACATCATATACTATACGGTTGATTTCATTTCCAAGAGCATTGGCAATCTTTATGGAGATGTTGTCTAGTACTTCATGGGGGATATGACTGTATTTACACGTCATTGCATCAACGCTTTGAACTGCCCGTATTGCTATCGTATAGCCATATACCCTCTTATCTCCCTGTACCCCAACGGTCTTTACAGGGATAAGAACCGCAAAATACTGCCATGGTTTTTCTATGATTCCTTGTTTCACAGCGTTTTCAATCTCTTTTTCTACGATATAACAGGCCTCTCTGATAACTTCTGTTCTTTTTGGTGTCGCCTCACCAATAATTCTAATTGCTAAACCAGGGCCAGGAAACGGTTGCCGTTCTGAAACAGGTAATTTCAGCACTCGTGCAACCTTTCTCACCTCATCTTTATACAAATCTCGCAGGGGTTCCACCAGTTTCACTGCTATGTCCTCTGGAAGACCACCAACGTTATGATGAGATTTTATAGTATCTCTAAGCTCATCGCCTGATTCAATCCAATCGGGTGCAATAGTGCCCTGCACCAGGTATTCTATACCTTCTTCTTTAGCAGTTTTTTCAAATAATCGAATGAATTTTTCTCCGATAATCTTACGTTTTTCCTCAGGATCTTCTACATTTTTTAAGGAAGCGTAGAACTCTTTACTAGCATCGATAAATCGATAGTTTAATCCTAGCTCTTCCATCATTTTTTTGACGTCTATCGACTCATTTTTCCTCATATATCCCGTGTCTACATGAACTGCTATTAACCGATCACCAATTGCATTATTAACAAGAGCCGCACAAACAGTGCTATCTACTCCCCCAGAGAAGGCAATTAACGCTTTACCTTTTATTTTCTCTTGCAGTTGATCAACTGTTTTTTCAATGAATTTCTCAGCATCAAACATTATTTTAACTCCTATTTTGAAAGTGCTTTAATTCTCATTTTCTCCCTATATTTCTTAAGTTTTTTCATTAATTTTTCATCTTTCAATGAAAGTATTTCGATTGCAAGTAATGCTGCGTTATCTCCTCTGTCAAGTCCAACTGCTCCAACTGGTATGCCCGGAGGCATTTGGATAATTGAAAGTATTGCATCAAGATTTACTTTCCCACTCACGGGAACCCCAATTACAGGTTTTGTTGTATGTGCTGCTATACTTCCCGGCAATGCCGCAGCAAGACCTGCGATGCCTATGAAAACATCTGCATCACTTTTTTCAACAACCTCTTTTACGATATCAGGTGTTCGATGAGCCGATGCAACTTTTATGTTATGGGCAATTCCAAATTCCTCTAATATTTTCTTTGCTTTTTCGGCAACCTGCATATCTGATTTCGATCCCATTATTATTTGAACTTTCATGTTTTCAAATCCGGAAATACTGTTGACATATAAATAGTTTCGACTTGAAATTAAAAACAGTATCATCAGAAAGAGTAAGGAAGGCTACAGCAAAGCGGAGGCAGCACAAATGTACAACGTACCTGTGAACACGGTTCTGGGTTTCACCAAGGGTATGCCTGGACATAAAGCAGAAGGCAACCATATCATCAGAAAGCACGGCATTAAACTCCTGAACAGGTTGATGACTGATGGTTATCTCGTATCAGATTTTGTAGTATCTACTGTACGAGGACTACAAAGACACTTTCCAATGATAATGTCGTTATAAGGATAAAACATTCTTCTACCTGAAAGGCAGGGAGGAAGATACAATAGAGGCATTCTTTAGGGAAAAACCAGACCGAATCATAAGTTATAGAGCAATTGAGGAGATGGCTTATCTTCTCGGTGTAAAGGTATCAAATAAGGATCAGAGGAAGCTGTTGGAAAGGTACAAGCGAAAACATGATGCTTATTGGAGGAGTAGACGGTTAATCCAGCGCAGGATGGAGGAGTTTGATCCTGATTGCATTTTCCCTCATAAAAAAGAGCAAGCTGAACCTGGTTTTAGATTATTTCCAAAGCTTGAGTATATGAAGTGAACAAACACACGATTGTTTAGATAAGAAGCCTATTTTTTCTTTTGAGATCCCCATCGGATTAAAAAGTAGATTATTGGAACAGCAATGGCATAAAGTATTATCCAAAAGATGTTATCCCAAAGAGTCGTACTTTCTTCTATTACGGAGTCATATCCTCCAACTTCGGTTACAGGTGTTACCATCAACAGGATTATCAAGATTATTAGGTAGACAATCACAAAAACTATGTCGATTTTGCTAAATTTCATACTCTTCACCTCCTTCGATGAGGGTATTGTCGTATATTCGGGAGTTAACAGTTGTTAGTCACATTCGGGTGTTATA
>JAGLML010000239.1 GCA_023140035.1 Thermoplasmatales archaeon | reverse complement strand
GTATTCAAGCTATTTCAATAATAAGTATTTTTTATCCTTTATATAAGTTTCGTGTAAAAAACACTCCAAGTGAAATACTTAACTTAAAGAAATTACCAGACTATCCCTATAAGAAAAAAATCGGTCTTTCTTTATAACCACTTATCTATTATAGATATATAGTCTTCAATTCGCCCTCAAAGTTCCTCATATTTTTTTGCTATTGCTTCTGCCATCTCCAAAGATGTATTTGTTCCACCAAGATCATAGGTTGTGATTTTTCTCTCTTTGATTACAGATGCTATTGCCTTGTCCAGATTTTCAGCATATTGTTTTTCACCCAGCCAATCCAACATTAATTTCACTGAACGAATCATGGCAGTAGGGTTAACCTTGTATTGTCCTGCATATTTGGGTGCAGAGCCATGTGTGGGTTCAAAAACTGCATAGTTATCACCTATGTTTCCACTGGCCGCAAATCCTAGGCCCCCTACAAGCTGAGCAGCAAGATCTGAGATAATATCGCCAAACATGTTTGAAGATACCAACACATCATAATCCTGCGGGTTTTTTACAAGCCACATACACATTGCATCAACGTTTGTCTCCCACAATTCAATATTTGGATACTCCTTAGCTATTTTACGCGCCTCTTGTACCATCATCCCACTAGTTTCCCTTATAACATTTGGTTTTTCCACTAGAGTAACTGAGCTGCGATTGTGCTTCTTTGCATATTCAAAAGCCTGTCTTATAATATTTTGACATGCCTTCTTAGTAAATATTCTACAAGAAATCGCCATATCATCAAGCGATGTATTCTCAAACTTCTTCATTTTTTTATGAGTCATGAGTGCATTAAAGACTTCTTTACTAGGAGGTCTAAACTCAACACCAGCATAAAGCCCTTCGGTGTTTTCCCTAAAAACAACCAAGTCTATATCATCTCTGTAGTTCAATGGATTTCCAGGATAAGCCTTGCAAGGTCGTAAATTTGTATGTAAATTTAATTCCTGACGCAGTCTTACAATTGCACTTGAATAAACAATTCCTTTATTTCTCAACTCAGGTATCAATTCTTTTTGAGCATCTTCATTTGGTTTCGATGTTATTGCACCGAAAAGACAACAGTCTGTTTCCTTTAGCAATTCAACAGTTCGATCTGGTAAAGGATTTCCTTCTGTTTTCCAAAATTCCCAACCAATATCCCCATGAATATATTCTGCATCAAGGTTTATTGTATCAAGAACAATCTTTGCTGCGTCCATTACGTCGTTTCCGACACCATCTCCGGGCAGATATGCAATATGATATTTTGGCATAGGAGGCTGTAATCAAGCAATTGTTTTTAAAGGTTTTTTATAAGAAAAAACATAATGATTTAAAAATAATACATATCAGGAACTATGAGAAGATATTGATTTATAATGGCTATTGTTATGTTCTGATTATTTTCTCAGTTCACCAAGTGTAGTAACACGTTCAGCAAACGCATTATGTTTATGGATTGATTCTTCACTTTCACTTCGAGATATTACGACTACATCATCAGGAAGGTCCTTATATCTCTTCAAAACGGCACTGAGCATGTCTCTCACAACATCTTCAACAAACTTAGGTTTTTTATGTGCATTTAAAACTAACTCTCCTTCCTCCTTTCGTTTTAAAATGCTATAGGTAGGACTACTGAACGATTTTTCTACGATATTGATTAAATCGTCTGCATCAACTGATTGTACATCACGTGGAACCTCTATTATCAATGTACCAATATTTCGCTGATTATGAGTAGGGGAAGGAAAATACTTATCACGAGAGTCCAACTTCTTGACCACTTCCATTGCAC
>JAGLML010000238.1 GCA_023140035.1 Thermoplasmatales archaeon | reverse complement strand
CCACAAAACACAGGAGTGGATTCTTTCATTTTGACATTTTGTCTGGATATGTTTATATAACATTAGTGATAGAGTATAACACATTGGGAAAAGAGGGTTAGTAATGATATTGAGTTGGACTAAGGGAAACATAAGGATTTATACAAAACGGTTAGATATTGTTCAGAGAGCAATTAGAGAAGGAAATCATGTTGTGGCTTTGAAGGATAAAACTCATATTTTTGATGTAACTCAGTAATAGTTAACAAATCTAATATCTTAATCTACTCATTTTCCATCGAAATTCCCTATGTTAAGGGGTAAAAGTAGGGGAGTAAAGGTTTTTAATTAAGGAGATGCTATGAAATTGCAACGTAATGTAAATTTGGTTGATGAGAGAATGCTTGTTAAAGAAATTATGACAAAAAATGTAGTTAATATTGAGTCCAATAAAACAGTTTTTGATGCTTCAATTTTACTTAGCGATAGAAAAATAGGTTGTTTGATTGTCATGGAAAACGATTTTTGTGTCGGGATTATAACAAAACAAGACATCATCAGAGGTACTATATGTGTACATAAAGATCCCTAAAAGACCAAGGTATCCGAGAGTATGTCATCAGATATTAAAACAATTCATCCGTTGGATAAGATAGAAAAGGCAGCAGATGCCATGAAAACACATAAAATTAAGCAACTTTCAGTAGTAGTGAATGATGAGATGAGAGGTATCATTACCGTTACAGATATATCGAGAGCATCACCAGAAATGGTAAATAGACTCATGGGTTCTGGTTTAAATCTAGGAACCGATTAAAAAATAATTACAAAAAGCACTGTTCCCCGTTCCCTTTTTATCCTCCCATAAACCAAACATTATCTTTATTAACCAAAATACTATAACACCCGCCAGAGGGGTCAATTCCTTTTGGAAATGAATTTTTCTATTCTTTCCTCCCTCTCTGACCCCTTTTATAATATCCCTTGATAGTACTTTTTAGAACAGGAGCAAACAGAATTATTGTTACAGATGTTGCAATAAATATATTTATGGGAAAAAATTTAAATAACTCTTTTGCATATTATTATGTGTAGGAAAGGAGGAAGGATCTTCTAGAAACATTCTTCATTACATTTCTCCCTAATGGAGACTTTCCCTTCCTTCCACAACATTCCCTTCTAAATTATATTGCTTTAGGAATTGTGTTTTTCAATTCCTTTTTATCTTCCCTGAAACCAAGTATTGGTTTTATAAAAGAATAGATGTTATGAAAGTTTAATGTGAATATCGTATGGGGAAAAGAAAAACATGGAGCAAAAGAAGGTATATAGGTTAGACAGGGATGATAACACAGCAATTCGATTATTTATTAGCCTAGGTATGCTAACAAATGTCGCTAAAACATTAATATACATTTCACAGGTTGGAGAATGTCGCTCTAGTGATATTGAACATGGGGCAAATATGTATCAATCCGATGTTAGCGAAGCGATGCAGGAACTACGTAAAAGAGGATGGGTGAAAAGGCAGAATTTTAAAAAGAAAGGAAAAGGCAGACCAACTTATGTCTATAAATATACAACGGATTTATCTAAAATATTGAAAGCCTTTGAACAGAAAAAATTAGAAGAATTTGAGAGTGCTAAAAGGGATATATCAAAACTTAAAAATATTATCGCAAGTAGATAAACCCCAACTTTTTTCTTATCCCACATTAAACCCTAACAAAATAACCTGATTTTCAATCCCTTTTTATCCTCCCCAAAAACCAGGCGTGGTTTTTTAAAGTAATAGATGCTATGAAATTGGTGGTAAAGGAGGAAGTTGATATGGGTAAAACCAAGGGCAGAAAAGATATATCTCC
>JAGLML010000237.1 GCA_023140035.1 Thermoplasmatales archaeon | reverse complement strand
ATCGACCCAAATAGCACAAGCACTCGATGTATTAACTCGGAGTCCTCTACCAGGTCCATTTTTCTCGATGTTGAGTACAGGTGCAGATTCCGATCCGACAATATGCAATATATTCGTTGGACTCGCCGTCCCGATGCCGACCTTGCCGTTTGTTGAATTGACAAACAAGACAGCTGAGCCAGTTGAACCATCTATTCTCAAAGAACCATTTACATGAAGTTTCTCAGATGGTGATGTTATGCCGATGCCGACGTTACCAGTTACATTGGAAAACATATGCGGCGGATTAGTCTGGTAGTCCCAGTCGTCATCTGGATCTGTAAATCGAGGACTGTCAAGTTTAAATGAGTCACCAGTACCCAGAGTTGTTTTAAGATTATTTTGACTTAGTAACGGCGATATTTCTTCATTTTCTGTAGTTCTACCAATACCAGTTACAATACTAGCTCCAAAGAATAAGGTTATTACTAATACCGCAAAACCTTTCCTAAACAAGTTTTTTTTCTCCATTTTTATCACCCTTTATAAATTATGTAACGTTATATTAACAATAGTTAAATATAAATGTTTCGATTAAATGATACGCTTATAGTGACTATCCTTCCGCTTGAAAATTGTTGATTATTGTCAAAAATAAATTTGATAAAGTAGTGGACTTAAATTCTTTTAAAATGATGAAACTATGTTTTTCTCGAAATCTTTCAAAGAGTTCAATAACTTTTTATCATACTCAAATTCAAAATCATATACAATATCTCTCAAAATGAGTGGTTCTGCGGGAGCTAAACCAAAATCAACTTTTTTGTTTGGATTATGAATCGCTTCAATAATCTGTTCTTTTTCAATTTTACTTTTTCCCATTTTCTGAATGGCTGAAACAATCCTTCTGACCTGATTCCAAAGGAATGTTTGGGCATAAAAATCCATGATTGAAAAATCATCTTGATTCGTTACAATAATATTATCAATGATTCTGCGGGGATCTTTAAATTCTTCTACGCGTGCGAAATTACTAAAATTATGTTCTCCAGTAAAAAAGGCTGCTGCAGACAGTATTTTATCAATTTCAAGATCTTTTCTTCTCAAGTAATATCGATAACTCCTCCGTTTTGCATATCTTGGATAAAAATCAGATTCAACAACTGCTGTTGCATAGATGATAATATCGGTTAGATCTTTATTTAGTTCTTTAGGAATAAAATTTTTATTGATATCTATATTGAATGCAACTACACTACCTAGTGCAGAAACGCCTTTATCTGTTCTACTTGCTGATCTAAAATGTGACTGTTTTGCATCTTTGATAAAATCACATTTGGTTAAGGATTTAATTAATTCTCCTTCAATAGTTTTTAAATTAGGTTGACGTGCGTATCCAGAAAAAGGTCTTCCATCATAAGCAAATTTGAATGCAAGACGCATGAATTTGTTATTTGTTTTTTACATAAAGAAGTTATCATGGATAAAAAGAAAAATAAGAAAAAAAATTACTGAGTTTATGCGTGTTTCTCAGCAATATCGCCAACTATAGGTAGTTTAAGTTTTTCTCCTTGATATGCTTTAATTATTAATATAAGCCAAAGGACAAACATTAGGATGTTAACTCCCCAAGAAGCCCATACTAACGCAGGGATTCCCGGATCGACGGTAACTCCAGTTCCCCACCAACCATAACCACCGTAAGCTACTTTTGGTGCCCCTATCCAACCCAAAACATATCCTAAAATAGTTAATGGTAGAAATGTCAGTATTGATTGCAATGCATGAAACCTAACTGTTTTGTTTTCTTTTTCTAAAAAATAGAATATTAGTCCCGTAATCCATACTACAAGATAGCAGAGTAAGCTAGCTATATTTTCTT
>JAGLML010000236.1 GCA_023140035.1 Thermoplasmatales archaeon | reverse complement strand
TTTAGACAGAACTTCCAGGAGAGAGTTGTCGTTGCGAATTTGATCAATGGTATAATAAAAAACCCGGGCGTGTTTATCATAACACCAGATGGCACCAGCAATATAACGAGGATATGGACCAATATAAGGTGGTACACCAAGGCAAGTAGGCTCATCTACGTAACCATCGAGTATTGAAACGTTCAACATTCTTTTATTGCAACCCATCATTTACTAAAAAAATTTATTGTTGCAATAGGTCATGGTGACTTAGTGAAAGTATTAGGGGGCATTTGAAAAGATTTCAGGGGAAAGGTTTATGTTTTAATAATAGATTATATTTTTATGGAAAAATTAAAATTACAATTAGTTGCATTGTTTTTCTTTTTTGTTTTGTTATTCAGTGGAATAACTGCTGGAGGTTTGAATCAGAAGGGAGTTGTTAATCGAGAAAGTGATGAACTGGTTTTTTATGCTGGTGAAAAATTTTCTGATAACTTCTATTTTGTTCATATTACTGATACACATTTGTTGCATAGATTATTTGACAGAAATGAAACAAGTAAGAAGAGACTTGATTCTGTTTTAGAGTATATTATCTCGTTTGATGAGAAGCCAGCGTTTGTGGTTATTACTGGAGACCTCGTGGAGTGGGGGAGCGGTGTGTCTGGTTCTATGAATTATAGAACTCTGATGAAATGCTTCTATGAAAAAGATAACCAGTATTACGCTGATTCAAATTATTCCATCCCAGTTTATTTTACTCCTGGTAACCATGATTATTATTTTGATTGGAATTTGATTAATTACCATAGGTTTGTCGATAGAAATCATATTCTTGAGAATGATCGTTATGTTGTAAATTACGGGAATTTAAGTCTTTTTTTCGTAGATTCGGGTAGTCATTATATTTTAAGACCAAAAGAGTGGTTAGATGTTTTTGGTAGTGGTCTTACCAATCGAGATATCAGGTGGCTTGAAGATGTTTTGAGCAGTTATAGTTCCAGACGTAAAATCATACTTATGCATTTTCCCGCCATCAATTGGAGGGATGAGCATGGTGAGATGAACGGTGTTATTGCTCGTAATAGAGAATTATTTGTAGAGCTATGTGAGGAATATAATGTTGATCTTGTTTTAGTGGGACATACACATAGTTCAGTGGTTTTTGATGGTGATGAGAATGTGTATGATGATCTTCCTTTAAATTGTAGTAAATATCCACCTCTTCATGTGCAAACAGATGACTGCAAGCAGGGTTGCCATTATAGAAACATTACGATTTTGGGAGATGATGTTTGGCTAGATAGTTGTATGGAGGTTCAGGTTACTTCTGTAAATCTTAAAAGTACTGACATGTGGTCTAATTCCTTGGAAAGATTTCAGCTGGCAATACCAATAGACTTATTCACATATGCACCTCTCAACAATGAAATTTAAATAGATAACTTTATAATAAGAACTATTATTCGGCGTGAAAATTAGGTGGAAATATGATAAACGCATATATATTAACAGTCATGCGGCCTGGACAAACAGAAAAAGCGATTAAAGAAATAAGAAAATTAGAGAATATTGAAAAAATATCGGTGGTCGCAGGTGAGTACGATATCGTCATTCGAGTTCGTGTGAAAAGTCTCGGAAATCTTTTGAAGGTTACTGATAAAATTCAACTTATCGAAGGTGTAAAAAAGACAACCACTCAGGTAATAGAAAAAGAACTTGCACTATGAAGATTAGAAGAAAGTATCTCTTTTACACATTAGCGTTTGCATCTGCAATTATTGCTGCTGGAGTGGTGGCCATAGACGCCGTCATTAGTTCATTTTACATACCTAATGCTTTGGTGTTTGGTTTTTCATGTTTTCTAGTAGGTACAATTATTTCACTTCT
>JAGLML010000235.1 GCA_023140035.1 Thermoplasmatales archaeon | reverse complement strand
TGGTCTGGTATACCAAAAGAAAAGTTTCCCTGATTATCAAATGAATAATCTGCAATTTTATTTTCCCTCGTTTTTAATGCTTCAATTAAAAATTCATCAGCGGTTTTTTTCCTTAATGTTACTTTACATCCAATGGCCATTCTTTCTCGTAGGCCCCAATCTTTATTTGTTGTTTTAGAAAGGGTTTGTACTGGTTTTTGACCAGTTAAAATCTGTAATACCGTTTCTGCCTTTTGGAGTTTTTCACCTGCTTCGCCAACACCAATGTTGACAGTAATTTTCGCTATACCTGTTTTCAAAGATTTTTTCTCTTTTTTATGTGTGGTTTTAGACTGCTTCTCTGCTGTCTTTGCACTCATTGTATCTTCACCTCAGGAAGTGTTATTATCGGTTTGGCTTTTCCAATGGGGAATATGTACTCAGCAAGTGTTGAAAATTCCTTATCACCTTTCATTTTAGCTAGATTAGGCTTTGATGATGAAACAATTTGAATATCTTCTATATTGGCTATTTGACCAACATGGCTGCCGTTGATTATCATCGATACGTTTCCTTTGTCAACTTTAAAAACATCACTGATTTTGTTGTCCGCTAGAGAAATCTTGAGTACGTCACCAGTTTTGTATTCGTCTTTTTTTACAAGTTTATTTTTACCATCGTGAAAGTTGAGTTGTATTTTATTTCCTTTAACAATCGTCTTGTTTTCTATGCGACACAGTTTCCATTCGGCATCTTTAGCTGATATGGGCACAAGAGTTAGCTTACCTTTTTGATCAAATAAAACTCTAAAATTCATTTTTAGTTTTGGAATTGATATTATGTCCATAAGTCCACAGGGAAATTTGTGGCTTTTTCTTTTTACTGCATCTACTAAAACATCCCCACTTGCAATAGCTCTTTTTGTTTCTCTGTACGTGTCACATAATCCAAGATAGTCTCTTATTATTAAACCTAGGGGTATTGATTTATCTAAGGGATGTGGACCCGGTGATGATTTTATCGTCCAAGTTTTTTCTTTTCTGTGTAATCTTACTGTTCTAGGTGCTGCAAGCCTCTTTAAATGTTTACTCATTTTTATCCCCCTCTTTCTTTTTTGTAGTTTTTGCAGGAGTTTTTTTCACGGTCTTCTTTTTAGGAGGCATATCCTTCTTTTCAACAGTTTTTTTCTTAGTTTCCTGCTTTTTTTTCTTTTCCTCTTTAGGTCCTTCCTTTTCCTTAGGTTTCTTTTCTTTCTTCTCTGGAATCTTACTCGTCTCTTCAGGGATTTCCTCAACCTCTTCTGCTTCGGCTATCTCTTCAGCCATCTTCTTTTCTTCTTCAAGTTCTTTAATTTGTTCTTCAGCTTCTTTCTCAATTTCCTTCTTCGTCACTTCTGAGAGCCCTTTTTCTAGTTTTTTTCTTCTCCATTTATCTGTTAAATTTAGTTTTGTGATCAATAAATTACTTGCATGCAACGATTTTGCGATCTTTGTCCCATCTGCCTTAACTATTGTTATCCCTTCAATTTCCACAACCTGTTTACGTATATTGACACGTGCCACCTTATCTTCATGTCCCTTGAAACTACCCCTCATAACTTTTACAGTATCTCCCTTTACAACTGAAGCACTTCTATAATCGTATTTTAAAAGTAAATTTTCTGCTAGATGGGCTGCAACCCATTTTCTCTTCTTATGAAGAGGGGCATTGTACAGCCTTTTTCTTTGTTTTCCAGGTTTTATTGATTTCATTTTTAATCACTCATACTATCGTGGATGCCAATGAGGCTATTTTTGGCCACCGTTCTGCAGCTTCTATTGCAACAGGACCTTTTATCATAGTTCCTTTTGTTTCTCCAGTTTCTGTAACTAAAACAGCAGCATTATCCTCAAATTGAACCATGG
>JAGLML010000234.1 GCA_023140035.1 Thermoplasmatales archaeon | reverse complement strand
TTCTTTACGATTTTCGTCGAGATCAGTATCAAAAACTAGCTGATGCTGTATATTATCGAAGAGGATGGACTCCCAATGGCATTCCAACCCCACAGAAAATGGAACAGCTTGGAATGGATAATCCAAAGATGTTGAAAATTCTCCAACAAAAGATAGATGAGGATGAAAAAACAGGTTTAAATGTATGGAGAGGAAACTACAATAAAGGAGAAAAACCACCTAGCAAAGATCATAAATATTGGGAGAAGTGGCCGGAGGGATTGATTTAACTTACTTAGTTTTGATTCAGTTTTTTCACATATATTGATTCGTCTTTTGAAATTTTCCGGAAGAAGATAATATTTGAATAATACAATATTAAGATAATATAATAAGATTTATATACTGGTATGTACAATATGTATAATCAGAGAATGGGGGAAAGAAATTTTTAAATCACATCTCCTCACCACCTCACTAAATCCCCATTCTCTCCTTAACTGATTTTTAAAGATTTAGTATTTGGAAGATATAGTTCTGGCTCTTTTATATCTTTTCAAAAATTCAAAAGATAGGCTTCAAATCCATTATAAAAATCTTATATCAAAATTTAAAAATGTCTTAATTGATAGGATGATTTCTCTGATTCTATAGTCCATGATCTCTCACACACATATAGGTTTACGCCCACATGTGTTAAACATGCTTTATAAACAACCTCGGGATCGGTTGGTACACGTGTTGAACAAAGCTCTATGGTATAAGAAAGGATTCCTCTTTTTCCATATAGCCAATTCTCGGAGGTTCCAAGATTGCCCCCATATCGTGGAATAATATATTGCCTACCAGTGATGAGATCGTACTTATTTATCTCGGACATGTTTTCACCAATTGAAATGAAAAGATCTTCATGCGGAGTAGGTTTACTTGTATGCATCCAAGGATAAAACATAACTTCACTATACGAGTGATAGGATAAAGAAATGTTAATATCCTGTGTCTCTACAAAGTTTTTAACAGCATGGGTTTCATTTTCAGAAAAGGGTCTTTCGCCTCGGTAGTTGGGGCTTGAATCTAGTATGTTAAATGCAAGATGATAACTAAAGGGAAAGATGTAGTATAAATACCATTTATATCCATAGTTTCTGTTTAAATTAACTCCATAGGATGTAATTTCTTTATTAAATCCAAAGGGGCCATAATTAGGGGCACAGTTTTTTCTTGTATTAGCTTCAACCCCATCTGGGCTAACCATGGGAATTAAAAATATCTGAGTATTGTTAATGACCTCTCTTACACGATCCTCTGAAGGATCTTCATCAATTAAATCATCACCGTCATTATCAAATCCATCAATCGGATCTTCGTTTACAAACCCATCTTCATCATCATCGGTGTTTTCCTTCCCATAGTTTTCAACCATGTGCTGAATAAAATAAATCAATACTTCATAAGAGGGTTTTTCATTACCATGATGAGCTCCCATAAGTAATACACCAGATTCATCTTCATTTTCACCTACGTTATCTGATAGTTTTACCATCCAAATATCTCTCCCCTCATATGTTTTACCAATTGAATCGAGAGACATTATATCAGAATAACTATCTTTTAGATCGTGAAGTAGATCTGTCATTTCTTGATAAGTGAAATAATGATACGGATCAGTTGCAATACTACTATTTGATTGGGAAATAACTAATATTGGAAATACAGCAGTTAGTAAAAATATGCAGAGTATTAAATAAATTAATCCTTTTTTAAGAAAGGAATTTTTATTCATTACAAATATCCCCAAATATATTATTACAGATGTACCATATATAAGTCTTTTGAAATCCGCACTTAGAAATATTTCCATTCAAAATAAAACTAATTCACCTGCAAGCATCTTTGCGAGTATGATAAAAGTTGAAATAGCAATGAGCAGAGCA
>JAGLML010000233.1 GCA_023140035.1 Thermoplasmatales archaeon | reverse complement strand
TTAGGTTTACCACCGGGAGTTGCTATCGAAGTTGCAACACATGTATTTACTTTTACTTCAACTATTATAATCATTCCAAATAATATAGACAAATATCAACTAAGTCTAATTGCTAGTCCTTTAGCAAGTTATCTTAATATTCCGATTCTTATCTTTGATAATAATACCAATGAACTGGAGGATCTTTGTAACACTCTTAACGTAAGCAATGCATTTGTTATTGGAAACATTCAAGTAAATATACCTGGTATAAACATTACAAAACTGGAAACAGCCGATGAAATACAGAACATAGTTTTGACTGTAATCAAAGATAAATTTGGTGAAATTAATTATATTACTTTGACCAATCCTTCAGATGTTGTACCACAATATATTATTGATGTCAATGAGACAACATTCATTGATCATATCTCAAATATAAAAATTACGATTCTTGGAAAAGAATTTGATGTTAAAGGAAAAGATACAAAACAATTTAATGTAACCGTTCCAAATGGAATTAACAGAATCCAGATTTATGGAAATATTACAAAAAATTGGGAATTTTATTCAAATAAGATTAATCCTATTGTCCCGATCATTTTCTTAACCCTCTATGACCCTTTTGATAATATTGTTGCCTATTCCTCAAGTCTTGCCTTAGATTTTGGAACTGCATATCTGGAAACATTAGCCTGCAACGCATCTGGAACTTACAAGCTTGTTGTTAGCATTTATAACGGCATAAAAGGTGGCTATTTCTCCCAGCGCGGAATTTCACTCGTGGATACTGATTTTGAAGTTTCTATTAAAATATCTGAACTAGAGAAACCCCATCTACCTTTTATCTCAATGCTTTCTATGAATGCTCCTTATCTCACATCTGCCCATGGAGGAATTATAATTGCTGATTCAAATTTTGAACTAACAAATGATAGTTACACAGAAGCTGCTCAAGGATCTGGAACAGGACCATGGTATAATGAAAAGCTCCATAACTTCACGAATGAGAAAGTAAGATATATAATAGAACAACTGAATAATACTCTAAATCTCATTAGTAATTACGAAATGCTTGATGACTATCTCAATGGTCCAGCGTGGCTTGCAATCCTCGCTGGTACCAACATGGTTCCAATGTACTACTATGCTCCGTCTCAACAAGGTATTTATGAAAAAGGCCTTCCTTCTGACAACCCCTATTCGCTTAATTGGAGTCTTTCTGTTGGACGCTTAGTTGGTTGGGACGTACAAGACGTTTCATTGTTGATTGCGAGAACATTATTCTACCAAGAAATATGTGATCTACCTACTAGGCCAAAAGATTGGCACAATCGGTTTAGTTTCATCTTTGGCGAGGGATTTGGGGAAACAGGAGGAATCTTTCATCAAATACCGTACTCACTTGAGATAAGAAAATATGGCTTTTACCCTCGAATCTTTGGCGATCTCAGAAATAGTAGACAATTAACTGAGTTGTTTAAAGCTTACACTGGTTCAAATTATATAGAATATCTAGGCCATGGAGATTGGTTCTGGTATTCGCCCTCATTATATGGTCTTGATTTTTATAGCAAATCGATTGATGTTGCACATGCAAAAAGCTGGACATATGATAAACCAAGTGTATTTCTTACGTCTGCGTGTCTCATGGGACGCATAGATGGAATACCTCCTCAAATGAACATAGGGCTTACGATGCTTCATGCAGGATGCAATTGCTTTGTTGGGGCAACTCGAACCACCGGTTCGGAGGCGGGACTCACTATTCTCGAAAATCATTTAATAGTAGACGACTTTAGCATCGGTGAGGCGTTGAGGGGGGAGAAGAGAGCGGACAAGGAACTTCCTAATTACTATGTGCGAGTCCTTTACGGCGATCCTGCATTTAACCCATATGAACCAAACAATGGCTTCAGTAATCAAGGAAGGCCATCCAATTAAGGTTGATAGTATTGATCAAAATTAGATTTTTTTAATGGTGAAATAGGGGTTTCACCCCTAT
>JAGLML010000232.1 GCA_023140035.1 Thermoplasmatales archaeon | reverse complement strand
AGGGATATTGGAGATGTCCTAATTGCAATTTAAAAATATCTTGTGAAAATTTAAAGAGGAGGAGAAAATGAACAAGAATATTTGGACACCATACAAGATTTGGGATGAAACCAAATGGTTTACCGATTTTGAAAAAACAATGAAAAAGTTCTGGGAAAAAATAAAAATTTAAATGGTCTTATCTTGTTAGTTAGAATACCTTTTTATCCTCCATCAACCATAGCTTTATTAACAAAAATACATATAATGTAAATTGGGAGGTGAGATATGGCAACATATGTAATTCTGAGTCGGTTTTCCCCTGATGCATTTGCTGATCCAAGAGACCTTAAACAATTGGCCCATACAGTATCTGGAAAAATCAAAAGTGAGTGCCCTGGCGTTGTCTGGAAGGATAGTTTTGCAACTATGGGTCGCTTCGATGTCGTTGATATTGTGGAATCAGATGATCCCGAGCAAGTCGAAAAAGCAGCCATGATGATCCGTGCTTATGGTCATTCAACAACAGAGACGTTAGTAGCGACGCAGTGGAAAGAATTTCTAGGTATGCTTTAGTTAACCTTTGGCTAATATATTTTTAAAAAAAATCATTATTATGAAATCTAAAATTAGAGGGAGGATTATTTGATGTTAAAAACAAAAATAAAAGTAGGCAGTTACTATGAATTAAAATTAAATAATGACCGCAAGATAGCATTTGCAGTGATGTACGGGTTTGATAGTGGGAAAAACAAAGACATCTACGCTTTAATGATGTACACAAGTAAAAAGTGTTTTGAATTTCCTATTCAGAAGCATCTATTCGATAAATGGATAGATGAAGGGCGAATTAAAGAGATAACTAGTGATGAAGCATTAGCTTATGTTATATAGATGCAATTAATTTGCTGGTAGCTAAAGTTTTTCATTTCTCTTTTTACCACATTCTTTATTTTTTGTGTATTTTATATATTTTGTTTTGTAGGGATTCTGCCCTCATTCGTTATTTCATCTATAGGATTTTTAACTCTTCTTCAAAGAAACCGCGAAGGCCATAAGATCAATATCTTATGACCCGTGAATTACACCATAGGAGAGAGGAGGATAGATTTATTATACCCCCAGTACAAACAAGAGGATTACCAACCCACTTGCTGTTTCTTCAGCGCAACCTGCCGTTACTGTTATCTCCGATCTGCCTAATCCAAGTACAATTGCTCCGATAGAGACTTCATCCCCTGCTGGAATATCAATTGTACCCGTAGCTACTCCACCTCGTGGAAGTAGTATGAAACCACCGTCTAAAGCAATACTGTATTCCAAGTCAGTAACGTCTTCTTCGCCAGTGTTCCTGATGATCGCATTGATACCAAGTCCCCCAGATATTTCTATTTCGATATTGCACATTATCTCGATCTCGAACTGATAGGTATCTGATGTATTCTCATTCTCGCTTGTGTCATCTGCCCATATGAAGTAGTCATACGTTCCAACTTCGGTATATGTTGCATTGTAGTAATACGTATCAGTACCTGGCACATTGATCATTTCCTCAGCAGGAAATACTAATACTGGACTTGTAATATTCACGGTTACCGTATCCACAGCAATGTCATCGGTCACAGTAGCAGTAATGTTCACGTATCCGCCAGATGTCTGTATCGATGGGGTTGCCTGCACATCTGTTATCTCCGGGGGGGTTGTATCAGGTTGCCCAAAGCAGTAAAGGTTGCAATCCTTAGAACCGATGAATACCTTTCCGTCAGCTACAGCTGGAGATGAGCCCACATCATCAGCAGTAAGATGTTGCCAGATAATCGCGCCAGTTGATGCGTCCAAGCAGTAAACATTGTTATCATAAGAACCAAAGTATACCTTCCCATCAGCTACAGCTGGAGATGAGAGCACACCACCAGAACCAGCAGGACGGCTCCAGATTTCCTGGCCGTCTGATGCATCCAAGCAGTAAAGGTTGCCACTAAAAGAACCGACGAATACCTTTCCATCAGC
>JAGLML010000231.1 GCA_023140035.1 Thermoplasmatales archaeon | reverse complement strand
TGATTTCTAGATTTCAGCAAATATGTGCCATCTTTCTCCCAATTAAAAAAACAGCCAGGCATGTTGGTATTTCCTGTTCTCCCTCATTTAGATTAAAGATTTCATCTTTCATTTTCATATTAATTGATTGATTTAACTTTATTTTAACCAGATCATCTCCAAAAACTACTGCATCTCTTAGTGGATCAAAATCTTTCAACTTATCAATGTCAATCTTAACTACCTTTAGTCCAGTCTTTCCATGTAATGAAAAAGGTAATCTAATAAGACGCTTTATATCGCAGGTAACAGGTTCATCTGTTTCACCAGCACTAAGAGACACTGCTGTTTTTCTTAGGGCACTGTTAAGAAAGAATTTTCTAATTGTTTTAGACTGATCCAGTAAACCATCTTTTATTCTGCTTACTCTCTCATCAGAAAGCTCCATAACAAGTCTTTCAGCATCTTTCTTTTTTACACCATATTCCTGAAGATTTTTCTTGGGATCATCGCTCTTTCTTATTTCATTTACAATGTCAATTATTCCTCTGCTAATTCTCCCTTTCCAGCCTGTTTGATCGGGAGTGGGCATTTTTAGACTTTTTCCACTTGGAAAGTAATAGCCACCGTAATGTTTCCTCCCTGTTATATGCTCGTGAAATATGATAGAATCTATAATATCTCTTCCAGTAATATAATCCACTATTTCCCTTCTCTCATTGCTGTCTAAATCAAAAATAGCAGGATCCTTAACATGGCAATGATATCCCCTTCCTCCGCTGAAATAGAGCTCAAGATATTTTTCATTGAAGCCAAAATCTCCTAGTAAGAATTCTCTTACAAGTTTTTCGAACTCGTTTTTTACTATCTCCAGTTGTTCAATGTAACCCATTTTATCTGCATTTTGGAGATGGTCAGAATCTAAATCAAAGATGAGTTCTGCCCCCATCCAGTTTTTGTCCTGCATTTTAGGCGCATCTGGTGTTTGGTAGTATGCTGAAGAATAGTAAACATGCTGAGGAACTCTTTCTTTTAAAAAATCTAATAAATCCTTCTTTTTATTAAATGATAAGTGTCTGATCATTCCCTTTCCGCCGAACAATACAAACGCAAGTTCCCTTCTACCAAATCGATCTGGTAATTCTATTTTGTTCTTTTTGTAATATTCTTGAAACTTGTTTTTGAGAAATTCTAATGATTTTTGAGATGGATTGAAATCTGCCATTATTAAAAAGTAAAATGGTTTTTGTGGGTATAATCTTTATCCAAAAAGGGAGATAAAGTTTTATTACTAACAGGCATTACTGAATCCAATGAGCAATATTATAGAGGATGAGCTTTTTTCTTCATCTGTTATAAAAGATCTTCACGCTCTTGACTTTGATTATGTACCCGAAGAGCTGCCACATAGGACCGAACAACTTCGTAGACTAGCCCAGATGTTTAAACCATTGCTAAATGATGTATCACAAAATGCTGTAGTTAGAGGACCTGTTGGTACTGGAAAAACAGTTATTATAAAAAAATTCTGTAATTCGTTTGTAAATATTGCAAGAAAACAAGGAAAGATTATTGAATATGTTCATATAAACTGTAGAAAACGATCAACAGATGCAATGGTATTAATAGGTATTTTAAACCATTTTGATCAGAGATTTCCAGATAGAGGTTTCTCTGTCCAAGAGATGTTACAGATCCTTCATAAACAACTACAAAGAAGGGATGCACAGCTTTTACTTGTTTTAGATGAAGCCGATGCACTTCTGAAAAAAAGCGGTTCCAATCTTGTATATAATCTTACAAGATTTACAGATGAAACAATGAAAACAGATAATCCTATTTCCATTATAATGGTCTCTCAAAAAGATGTACTATCAGATTTAGATTTATCCGCTCTTAGCACTTTCAAAAGAAGTAATACAATAGTTTTGGATAAATATGCTCGTGATGAATTATATGATATTATAGATCAACGAGTAGGACTTGCTTTTCATAATCATACCGTATCTTTAGATAGCGTTGACCT
>JAGLML010000230.1 GCA_023140035.1 Thermoplasmatales archaeon | reverse complement strand
TAACCACTACCATGTCTCCCACTCCGGCCTTTGGATATCGACGATGCACGCCTTTCAGTTTTAGTGTCATGATTATTTGAACGACTTTTGCACCTGTATTGTCTATGCAATCTAAACGGGCACCAACTGGTAAACCTCTCATCATTCTGCCAGCTATTCCTTTCATTTCTGTTTCACCATTACAATTTTTCTATAGCAACAAACGATACTGTTTTACTCAAAGGTCTGCATTCTGCTATTCTAACCTCATCTCCTACCTTTAAATTTAAACAAGGCGGACTGTGAGCAAGGTAGGTAGATGTTCTTTTTTCGTATCTCTCATATTTTTTAACATAATGCATAAATTCTTTTTTGACTGATACAGAGCCTTGCATTTTGCTCGATATTACTCTTCCTTTTATTATCTGCCCTCTAATTGGTAATATACCATGAAATGGGCAGTTTTTATCATCACAGCTTTCTGTAGGTGGTTTGACATTTAATCCCACATTTCTTGCATCTTTTTTTTCTGCCAACTTATTCACCTTGCTTTTTTTATCCTGTCTTCAGGTCTATATAACAATCGCGATCCTTCAACGACTGTTTTTTTTCTGTCATATTCAAATTCAAATATTGCAATATTTTTTGCAATTCTTTTCTGTTGATTTCCAATTTGTATGAGGAATGTATTTCTTGTCTCGTCGATTATTTTTCCAGATATGTTAATCCAATTTGGGTCTGTGCATTCTTTGATTGTGACATTTCTGCCCACTAGTTCATCTTTGACGATTCTATTATTATCCATGCTATCTTCCCATAGTATACGTCGATGTTTGTGTGCCGGGTTGTTTATGCTACTTCGACTACGAATCCCATTTTTTCTAATGCGTCTTTTACCTTTGATCTGTGGTCTCCCTGTAACTCTATCTTGCCATCTTTTATTGTTCCGCCGCAGGCACATATTGATTTTAGATTGCTTATTAGCGAACCCATATCTAGATCATGGGGATTCAAACCGTCAACGATGGTCATCATCTTTCCATATCTTCTCCTATCGATGGCAATAGTGATATTTTGCTGCTCCCTGGCAATCTCTTCACAAACACAAATTTCCTTGGGCAGACCGCATTTTGGGCATATGTTGCTCATTTATTTTCTCCTTCCTCCTGCATGATGGTGAGCACCCTTGCAATGGACATTCGTATCTGCCTGATTTTGCCCGGAGATGGTGGTGATCCGCCCATTGCAGACACCCCTCTTTCATGCATAAGTTCTTCCTTTAGTTCTTTGAGTTTTTCAATCCTCTCTTCAGGAGTAAATTCTCTGATTTCTTTAGCCTTAAGAACCATCTTAATTACCTTCTTCAATTAATTTTTCTAATTTTTTAATAATTGTTTCTGCTGTTTTCTTACCGATACCTTCAATAGACATTACACTGTCGATATCCATTTCGTATAACTCTTCTAATGACGTTATCTTTGCTTTTTCAAGTTTTTTGATTACAGAAGGTCCAATTCCTTGAATTTCTGCAAGTTTTTTAATATCAGTTTTTTCCTTTGGTTTAGGTTCTGGTTTTTCTTCTGTCTTCTTTTCCTCTATTTTAACTTCTTCCTTTTCGCGAGTTTTCAATTTAATTTCATCGGGTAGTTTCGCGTCAGGTTTCATAATTCTGACTTTTACTCCCAAAACTCCTGCCTTTAGTTTTGCTGTTGCAAAGCCCTCATCCATAATTTCCTTTACAATATCACCACAATATTTCACATGTCCTTCTGTGAATTTTTCAGTTCGGTGCCTCGCTCCTGTCAGTTTCCCAGCAATTATAATTTGACATCCTTTCGCGCCAGCATTCATGATCCTTCTAACAGTTGAATGTCCCGCTCTCCTAAAGTGCCAACCTCTCTCCAAAGCTTCTGCAAGTTTTTCTGCCATTATCTGGGCGTTTAGTGGAGCACTAGCGCCAGCTTCTTGAATTTCTATTTGAGGATTATCTACGTTAAACTTATTTTGAATGTTTTCTGTTAACTCTTTTATCTTACTCCC
>JAGLML010000023.1 GCA_023140035.1 Thermoplasmatales archaeon | reverse complement strand
CTCTTCAGAATTAGACATACTTTGAAGATTGTTGCTTATGATTCTGACGGAAATCATACCGAGCATGAAAGAAAGGTTTTGAGATTCATCTAAAAACTTGTTTATCATTAAAATCTAGAGATTCAGCATTTTAGATGAAAAAACCCTGTTGAAAATTATTATATACCAGTTATTACGGCTTTGCACTTTTATTCGAAAATAACAGGAGAAGAGATAGTTTGATTTTAAGTGCAGAGTAGTTAATTATAAATAGTTGGAAAAATGAATCAAGGCATTCACTGGTTCCGGCCAAACGGGTGTTGGTAAATCTTGGATGGTAGATATTTATTTAAACAATGGTACATTGATAAAAACGATTATTATGGCACAAGATGATGATTTTTTGAAAGTAGTTTTTTCTGAATGTTTAAATTCAATGAGATTTAGAAGTGGAACAGAGTATAAACTACTACATATGTCCGTAATAATTGCTCCAATTATTATTACGGCAACAATAGGTATAAATGAATTAATAATCGATAAAGGAATATTCTTCATATTTACACTTTGGATGGTTTTTTTCTTGATTACATTAACTTTGCTTTTCACTATGAAAATAATAGCAGAACACGTGACATATGAAAAAATCGGAAAGCAGGTTAAAAAAATTTGGACTTACTTTGAACTTTTTAAAAAAGGGTCCTATCTCACCAATGAAGCAATATTAGATAAAGATGCGGAAAAAATTGGTGAAGGCAAAGGATATTTGAAAACTTTGTATATTCTATGGGCAATAGCAATTATAACATCCATAATAATACTAGTTTTAGGGGCAACTCAATATATTTCATATATAAACAGTATATGAATGAGGCTTTGCCTCAAAAGTCGATTTTGTCTCTAAAGTCTACAACATCTGAATAAAAGAGATGTTTTAGATAGAGCACACTACAATCCTTCGCCCCAGAATCTAGAGTTAAATTCTACTTTCCTTTTTTATAATATGGTAAATAACCAATAATTACACCTACTATAAGAACCAAAATTACAAGCCCTGTCGGTGGCTTTGCACCCAAAGTCCATTTTGCACCTAAAGTCTAAATTATAAGGAGAACGAAATGCTTTGTAAAATTATTGCCTACAATATCACAGTTTTGATTCACGAAATGATTGGGCTTGATAACATTTCAGAGTTTCTTTCATTTACAGGATTAACGAAAGAAGTTTCAATGGCTCCATCTGATTCTTTATAAAACTATTTTGTTACAGATGTTGCAATAAAAATATTTTTTGAGAAACATTTAAGTTAGATAAAATTATTAAGATATGAATTGGGAATACCTCACCAGCCGGATAATTCTTAATTGAATACTACTGTGAAATAACCTATGATAACAATGTATACAAAGACGATAATATACTGATCAAATCAGATATAACAGATCAATTAGAGTCTTTGTCAACTTCAGAAATGGAGGTGTTGAAAATGAGTATAATTGGAGATTTCATCACGAAATTAATAAAGGCAGCTGCCGAATGGGTGGATAAGTGTCTCCCAAATTACGAACCGAGCGTTTGGAACGACAATATTGAGATTCAGCACAATAACAATTGTTATAATTACGGCTGTGATATTCAGACTAACACTTATGCGCAGCCTGGAAGAGCCCATGATATAACTCTTACATCCGCTGATTTGAATAATTGTACGAAGGTAACTAAAGCAGCTATTGCCGACGGCCTTGTTTCCGTCAACTGTGATGAAGGATGTGGGTGCAAAGAGTGCTGGCATCAGGTAGCGCTTGTTATATCACCAGGCTGGGACTATCACTGGTATCGCAAAGATAAGGACGGTAAGTGGTCACACAAAATGGCGTGGACACCAGCTACAAACCTCGATAATAGCGGAAATATCATCACGGATCCAAAAACCGCAGATAGGGGCAGTTACACAATATTCTGCGGTTGCTTTTGCGTGAACAAGTCAAAAGTAATCATCAATTAATATGCAAATCCTGCCTATCTACCGCAGGTTTGGCTAAGGAGAATGATATTATGGAACCAAAAAAAGATGCAATCATTGCAACAATAGGCATTTTTTCTGGACGACCCAACCCAGAACTAATGCTGAGTGGAAAAGTTGCTGAGAAACTCGCTAATTTGGTCAAGACGACGCTTGGTAAAGAATCAATCCATCCGCCCCCACCCCCACGGCTAGGGTATTACTATGGTTTTCTGGTGCAGACGTCCAAAGAACTGGCAAAGCGCTTAGAGCTCCCCGTAGAATTTAATGTGTATCACGGCGTAATCACAGAGCGATATGGCCAGGAGCAGAAGCACTGGCGAGATGTAGCGAATGTCGAGCGATTTCTCATCGATCAGGCATATGAGCAAGGTCACGGCGATTTACTAGAGAAGGTTGGAGCCGATAAGTCGGAATGAGATAATAAGATGCTTAACCATTACACAACATGCGATAATGGTGTATGTGAAAGCGGACAATTCTACCGATCAGAGCGATGGCCTCAACTACGATTCAACAATGTTTTTAGCCTACCCGTTCTAGCAATGATCCGATTTTACCAAAGGAACATCTCAAAGCAAATCAAGTCTAGACAATGCCGCTTCAAACCCACCTGCTCTCAATACGGATACGAAGCGATCACCCGCCATGGACTAATCGTGGGTGGGTTGATGACATATAAGCGCATCTCACGCTGCAATCCGAATCATCCAGGTGGAGATGATCCGGTACCCGAATAATATAAATGAACTACCACAATTTTCAGGTTTAACTTGCAAAACTATCTATTGATTTTTTTAAATGATTAGGGCTTTGTCGTAAAAGTCTAAAAAACAGGCGACTTTAGGGACAAAATCAAGATTAGATTTTTCAATCCTTTTTTATCCTCCCACAAAAACCCAGGATTGGTTTTTACCTAAATCGAAACGTTAAAAGACTTTTAAAAATCTGTAATGTTACAGATGTTACAATTAAAATATTTTATGGGAAAACATTTAAATCTATGCAATATATTTCAATTTTTACCCATTTTCCCAAATGGGGGGAGGAAGAATAAATGAACAAGAAAGTAAATAGGAAATTAGAAGCTATTGTACTTATCGCAGTTGTCTTCTCAGCATGCATTTTATTTCCAACTCAAGCAACAGCACAAGGTTGCCCATCTGGAGCACTTTCACTCCCAAAGGGGAATACACTTTACCTTTATTTTCCAACAACATCAGATTCTAGTTTTCCTTCAACAGATTTTGACAGTGATGCTTCCCCTGCAGAACCCTTTGATGTCTCTGATCTGGATTCAGGTATAGGCACTACAGAACAACTAAGACAAACTATCTTTGAAATGATAACGGAAGATTACTGCGAGTTTAATGTTGAGGTAATTAGAACAACTACAGCTCCAAATCCAACTGAAGCTCGTTGGCAAATAGTCGCAATCGGTTCAGATTCGGAAACGTTGTTTGGTTGGGCTTTATTTGGAGAAGCGCAAGATGTGGATATTGGTGATAGTGACCCCCAAGACTATGCTCGTGTTTATTCTGGATCTTTTAAAGATGAATTTGGCAATGCAAATGAAGCTCTTCACGGAACGGATTCAACTTTGGAGCGTTGGGCCACAGCGATTGCTGGTACCACCAGTCATGAAGCTGCCCACAATTACGGGGCCCAACATAACGACGCAAAACCTAGAACTGGCTCCGCAGAAGATGTTGTCACTAATCATGTCCTTGCAACCACCTCTTTAGGATTGACTGGGGAACAACGCGCCGGCATAAATCGGCATTTTAGCGATATAACCTACGAATTGCTTGGATACAACCTTGGTTTAAATATAAAAACCCTTCACAATTGGGATTTTGTAAATCCTAATAACAAAGATGCTCATGCTTTACAGATGAAGATTCTTAGCGTGACTAGTTCGTTAACAATGGTTTGGTCTTACAATGGTGTATGGAGTCCTTGGTCAAATCCGACTGTGACCTCAATGGGAACTACGGAGACTTTTCAAGGAACCACTTATAATGTATTTCAACTCAAGTTCAGTACTGGGAAGAGTTGGTCTGGTGGTGCAAACGGTGTCGCTCCACCAGCTGTTAGGTTTCATGTAGGAGCGAGCTTTGCTGAACCCGAAGCTGTTATTGTCACTGAAACAAAGTTACTAGACAGTGCAGGCAGCGAGTTGCCTCTTTCACCACGTCTATTTGGCTATGACGTTGGTGCAGCTGATTTGGCAACGGGTGATTTTGCTGTTACTTTTTTCAATACAGATCCAGGTGATAGAGCGTTGATTTTAAGTGATCTCGTTATACGACATGTACCTCGAATGATAGACATAAATTCGATGGTGGGAAATCTCACGCCTGTTGGATTGAAGAATTCAACAATCAACGAAGTCACAAGTTTTAGAGTGGAGAAAGAAATGGAGATCAGAGACCAGTTATCGATTCGCATTGCGAGTTTAACTGATAAACGCAATGTTGATATTACTTATGTTTCTCCAGAGGAGTGTGAAAAATCTGTCAAGCTTTCAGAAGGTTCATTCGATATAGCTGTTGGAGAACTCGAATATTGTCCAAATGGTAATGCATTAAGTTTGTTTCCATCAACCTACATCTATGTAACAGCTACTGTGGTTGATCCAAATGCATACTACTGGGACCCAAGTCAAGGAGATTTTGTAACCGGTCCGCTAGAATCTAAAATTTTTTATCAATTTGCAGGAATCAAACCTGATTTTAACAATAACGGTATCGATGATCTCTTGGATATTCGTCATGGAACATCCAGTGATGAAAACAGTAACGGTGTACCAGATGAGGCGGAAGTACAGCCTACACCAATTGAATGTCCAGAATATCCTTATAGCATGCTGTTAATCCTGTTGCTAATTGTAGAACTGGTAATACTATTCGTACTCTTGCTTGTGTTCTTTATTGTCCTAAGACGATGCAGATAGAACTGTGATTATACTTCCCCATCCGAACTCCTTTCTCTTCTCTTTATAATTTATTGACATTTTGACACGATAGGTATATATAACTATACCAATAAAAATTATTTCCGGGAGAAGAAAGGAACGGTCGGACAGGCTGGTGCCATAGGTGGTTGAGTGTACAAGGTCGTTAGCCTTCATTTCACGAATGATTGCAATTTTGACTGCCCGTTCTGTTACAGGAACAAGGGAAAGGAAACAATGGATGAAGACCTGTTTCTGGGGCTTCCAAGGTTCCTGAAGGACGTCACGGACCAGGTGGCTTTGGGCGGTGGCGAACCAACCCTTTATCCTGAAATGGTGGAGCAGTTCGCCCGGGAGTGCAGGGATTACGACCTCACCTGCAACCTGACAACAAACGGCTTCCTTCTCGGAGAATGGAATGAAGAGGAGACGGAACGGTTCTGCGAAAACCTGACTATGGTATCGGTTTCGCTGGACAAGGCAAAGTACGAACACTGGAAGGATGGAAATGAATATTTAAGCACATGCAAAAAACTACAGAAGCACACCCTTGTAGGATGCAACCTTCTCACAGACCAGGATTTGCTTGAGAACGGAAATCTCATCAAAATGACTGACCGCCTTTTTGAAAGGGGGTTGGCGGTAGCTACTTCGTCACTCTAAACACACCGAAGGAGGTTTTGTTTGAGGTATAATAAGATTTCATCGTATTTTATAAAATCTTTAATTTTTATGATACTTCTTCTTGTATCTATTGATGAGTGAATTTAAGTTAACTCCCAATCCAAAAAAATTTGGTTTAAGTTCTAAGATATCTGTCCAATCTGACTTACCCATTTTTTCTTTTTCCTTTAGTTTTTCCCTTACCCTTTTGGGGTCCAACAACGACTACTTCTTTTTTTTCACCCGGAACTAATTCTGTTATTTTGGGAGGCTCTTCATTTTCTTCGTCAGGTTGTTTTTCCGTCTTCCTTTTACTGCGTTTTACCCCTTCCGTTTCAAGAATAATATCTCTTTTTTCTCCTCCAGCGTCCAATAGACTCCAATATAACAAATGCCCTAAGACATTCCCAAATAAATTATCTAATTCAAGGCTGACTTCTGCCTTTACTTTATCTTCATTTACCATAATCATTTTATCTATATATGCTAAGGGAGAATCATCTCCTATAATAACAAACTTTTTCTTTTTTTTAATCGGATTGGAGCCTTCCAAATCTATATCTATTATGGTAACAAGATTTTTTACCGGGATTATTTTAATAATTTTTAATCCGTCGAATATTCCTTTTGCGTCCACTTTTTGATATAATTTTGCATCCTTTTTTCTTAATATCACTTTGATATCGGGAAGGATCTCTTTTATTCCTGTTTTAATCCAACTAGTGTCCATTGAAACCTCTGAGTCATAATGGACTCTTGATTTCATTTTAATCGTAGACAATGATCTTACTCCAATAATCTTAAAATATTTATGTGGGAATGGATTTATGTCAGCTGGAATATAGATAATGTTGGGTTTAATATTCTCCTTTTTCAGCTCTTTATAGAATCCTTCATCGTCCAAATAGAAAATCTCATTCTCGGAGGTCAACCACTTTTTACCATAACCCCAGAACTTAAGGTCATTACGGTTCTTCTCAATCTCTTTAATAAGCGCAGTATTCTCCTCCTGAATAGCTAACTCTATTTTACGATAGCAAAGACACAAAAGGTTCATATCGGTTTTATTCAGATTTTTTTTCCCGACTAAAACTTCTTGCATGAACCGAAGGTAATCAATAGGTTTAATATCTCCAATGCCAATTTGTTTTGTGAAAAAATACTTGAATGATGGATAGTATTGAGATATATCTATTTTCCAATCTCCCAAATCCTTTTTAGGTTCTCCCCAAAATATTTCTGCTATTTTTCGGTATTTTTTCTTCCTTTTCTTTTTAGCTGAAGAGGGGGTGTATATCCAGGGAGATGAATCTAAGATTTCGATTTTCTTTTTTCTAAGTTGAAAGTTTGTCTCCTCCAAGAGCATTGATATGGCATGGTAAATTTCTTCAAATTTCTCTTTTTGTTTAGTCTTTTGTTTCGAGTTTATTAAAGAACGTAACTTTGCTATTTCAAAATCTATACTGTGTTTTGCTTCCCATCCCTGTTTTAAATAGAACTCTCTAAACAAAACTATATTATTATGATAGTTTTGTATTAATGAATTTGAAATAGAAACAATAAGTCCAGTAGAATCTTCTACTCCGCAAAGATAAGCTTCTGGAAAGACCGCAAGTCCCACCACTGAGCAGTCTTTTCCACTCGGACCAATCACAGGAACCCATTTATTAGTGCTAGATAAAAATTTGATCCACGAACTCTCTTTTGCAGACTCTGGTGTTCTTTTATCTTTTCCACTTCTGCAGGGATTAAAACGTATGTACATAGATTTTGTTTTTGATTCAAATTCAGGCCAATTTCGTACTAACTCAGAAAAGAATGCCAAACACTTTTTATGCGATATTTCTTTTGAGTATTCATCAATATTCTTCAACTCATTTTTTATTTCGGGAGGAACGTCATAATCTATTAATCTATAACCCTGATATTCCCACCACCCATTGCTAGAAGTTTCCTTTGGAATCTCTCCATTAAGCCACGTTTGCAATTCGGTTTTAGTGACCCTCTGCTCATTTCCACCAACTAATTCAATTCCGGTTTTTATACCCAAGGCCTCAAAGAATTTGTAAATTTTATTCTTATTTCTACCTTTTTTTCTCCTTTTTTGCTTTTTCTTACCTAATAGCAACTTATTATATTTTTTAGATAATACAAAACCACTTCGATTTCTTGAAAAAAAAGAGGTTGCATCGAATTCATTCCCATAATCAAGTGGTAAATACAAATCGTTTGGGAGGTGATATTTTCCATCGTTTCCCTTAAGTGGTATTTTATTTTTAATATCTTTCAAATGTGCCTTCATTTCTCTATTAGAATAAAGTTCCAATAGTATTTCATCTACTTCATCATCCTTAATGCCTTTCCATTCGCTTATTTTGAGTTCTTCAAAGTGAGGTACAATAACATTTTTTAAATAATATTCGGCATTTTTCTCTATAATAATCTTTTTATCAATGAGAAATCTTAGAGCTCTTGTTCTCTTTTCATGCTCTTTTTGATCTTCAATTTTTGCCTCTAGATAATCTATTATTCCAGGGTGTATATAATTAGAAATCTCGCTACTTGAATGAGGTTTTTTTCTTTCTGACTTTGAATATAATATCTCATCAACGTCTCCTTTTCTTACAACAGTTTTTCCATTAGATAATAATAATGGAAACTCTTTAATGATTTTATTTTTTGTAGAATATTCATTTTCATAATGTCTAATAATATCATCTGAATAGTATACCTCTGATAAAGCCATAGTTAGTTTAGCAAACCATTCTGATGTCAATCTATTAGGTGATTTTCTCACATTATCTAAGACCTTTTCGTTTTTAATTAGATCGTACACATTTACTAGTTTATTCTCATCTTTCTCCTCGATATACTTCATGCCTTTTTCAGGTGTTTCAAGAGCGATCCATCTTGCAAATCGACTTTGAACTTTGTGAAGATCGCCTAGTTCGAACAAGTCCATCACTTCTTGTTGTTCTGGAATAAAGGAATTTTTCAAAGTGATCCAGCACCCTTCCATTGAGCCATTTCCATCTGCGAGAAACACTTTATTTTTACTGTTTGTCATATATAAATCAATGCTCTTTTTGATAATACAAAAAGGATGATTGCATGTATCTTTCGTGCAATCTTCGGGAGATTCACTTTCCAGCAGTATTAACTTTAACATCTGGAGAGCTAATTCAGGATCTGCTTGTTCTTTGTAATATTCATATGCTCTAGCCCATGCTTTTCCCACCTGAGCAAATAACCAGTTATTTAGTGGGGAAACATCTCTGATAATATTTTTTCGATGAGAATCTACATTAAAATCGCCATGTACATCAAAATTTACGCCCATTCTAACATCGGGAAGTGGTAAAAAGGCATAGCACATACCCCCTTTTTTGGGAATAATAATGCCGTTTTCATCAACCTTGAAAGATATACCAATTTCTTTCTTAATTGGTTCATCGTTGAGTGTCTTAGGGTTTATCTTTCTATGTTTTATCAAATCTTTTTTTTCTTTATCAGGAAGTTTTTGTCGAGGGGATTCAATTTTTTTATAAAATTCATCTCCAGCCTTAATGGAATCAAAGGGATTATCAGGTCTTGTAATCTTAAATCCATCTCTATCAATTATCACTTCTTCAAGAGAATTCAACCATAGTAGTGTGTATGGAGTTAGTCGCTGGACAGTACTCTTTATTTTATCTAAAGAAACAGAATAATCTACTTTGCTCGGAATCAAATGAAGAACAAAAACACTTCCCTTCCCGGATTTTTCATTAAGATATTTCATCACTTGTTGAGTTGGTTCGCACCAATCTGGAACTATCTTTTTCTCTGCATCTAGTATGAAATGAAAAGGACCTGAGTGAATTTCAACCTTAGAGCAAACTCGAAAAATAGATTTAAACCCAATACCCATAAACCCTATTTTCCCTACTTTGGTACTTTTTCCAACACCACATAGAGAAGAAACGTTTTGTCGAGCCGGATCGTTTTTAACCTCTTGGAAAGGCTCCCCGTCATTGTAGAAAAACAGCCTTTGGGGGGTGAAACCGACAGAGATTTTTTTTGATATAGCATCGTCAGCATTTTGAACAAGTTCTAAAATGAAATCCGTTGTGGTATGTATCATATCCACTAAGTCAAGGAGGCCAGGTTCTCGTTCTTTTATAAATTCGTACGTCTTTTGTTTTTCTTTTTGCAGGTTTTCGATCAATACGAATGCTTCTTCTTTCGACATCATTTAATCTCTATCCATTCTACGGTTTTTTCTGTATCCATATATACTTAATATTAAATGCCTTTTTGGTCGGCAAAATCTGTTGTTCGAATAATAACGAAGCTCTCCCTCACCTCGGTTATTGAAAATTTGGGTCTTCGCCGTGCGAAGCCGTTTAACTCTCGTTATGCCGGGTTGCATAGCAATCTGGTTCATGTTTTTTCCTCTCGTTTCCTGGTTAAACGAAGCCAAGCCCGTTCCTGGTGGTTCAGGTTTACGTTCAGGTGTGAAGGAGAATTAGACGATGTTATCCGAGCAATAGAGTTGACCAATGGGGACGTCATTATCAACAAAGTTGAAGACTAAAAACTTATTTTCTGAATGTTAAACATGACAAGTGCCTTAAATCACTTTAATTTTTTCAGATTTGATGATAATCAGTAGAAATAATTTGGAGAAATATCTACAAAAACAGGGTTAACCCAAGTTAAACTTGGAATTTTTTGTTTTTCTCCTATTGAAAGTTAAATTATAGGTTGTTGTTAATGTTTTCCAAATTCCTTCTTTCTTTCTTTTGTACCTTTACCGGTAGCTTCCAAAAGAAATGTATTCCACTTTTTTATAATGCTGTAATCACCACATATTGTTTTAGGTGGAACTATACCTATAAAAAGAGAATCTTTCTCATGTCTCATGCTAATTTCTCCTACACCTTCAACCTCGAATTTAATGCCTTTGTAAATATCTCCTTTTGCACCAAAATAGGTAGAAACCAACTTCTCCAAGTCAACTTTATGCCCTCTTTTAATCTTATATTCTCGCATGATTAAAGGTATTATAGAATAATAATTTTAAACTTTTGGATTTATTAACAACTAATATCCTTGTTTTAGACATTTACAAGTACCTCGTCTAAAGACTTTGAGAACATCTTTTACTACATACTTTGCCTCCCACCACAAGATACGTTTGCCTTAGTTATAGTAAGAAATTCTTTATTGCTGTTTACTCCCATGTACTGGACATTTTTTCTCATTTAAAGGGTTACATTCAACGTATTCCCCAGTTTCATAAAAATATTTGAAATGATCTACCCATTTCGATCCCTCTTTTTTCTGATGAACAAATTCAACAAACTTCGTTAATCTTTCCATTGTTTCAGAATTAACGACATGCTCTATTTTACAAGCATCCACATTAGCAATTTTTTCATCCATACCTAGGATTGTGAGGAAATTTTTTAATGTATCATGTTTCTTTTTTGTAGAAATAGCAATTTTTTTCCCTTTTTGCGTTAACGTTACCCCACTATATTTTTCATAATCTATGTATCCTTCATCGCTTAATTTCTGAAAAATCTCGGTGACGCTTGCAGGATTTATGTCTAAAGCAGAAGCAATGTTATTAGTATGAACTTTTTCATCTTTATTTTGTAAGATATAAATCAGCTCTACATAGTCTTCAATTGTTTTTTTTCTCATATCAAGCCCCCAACAAAATAATTCTAAGTAAAAATCCAACAATTATTGCAACTCCTACCATGATAGCTGCAGATTTTAACATATCTTTAATTCCCAATTCTTTGATTAGAACTGC
>JAGLML010000229.1 GCA_023140035.1 Thermoplasmatales archaeon | reverse complement strand
ATATCTTCTTTGACATATTAACATTTTTGGAGGTTTTAATAAAAAATCAAGTGGTTATTCAGTCAAAGTAGTTTCTTCTTTTTCAAAATTGGATATAATAAAACACCTACCACAACAACAAATACACCCCATAGAACAACAAAAATATACAATGGTAAGATTTTATCCAAACCAAGAAATGTTAATATTAGAAAAATTGGAATTGATATTATACCTGCAAGAAGTATAGAAGAGTATCTTTTACAGAATTCATAATAATCCATCGATCCAAAGATATTTGCTATTTTGTATTAACTTTTTTGGAGGTTTTTGGCTATAAAGCCCTTTCCTTCTCAGATTTTGCATTGAGAAACTATAAAAAATTGCCTAGTCCTTTTTGCTATTTCCTTCCTGTTGGATATCTATCAAAATGCTTAGGATCATAGGTTTTCGATGCAAAGACTAGGCTAACAGGGTAAAAGTGAGGGAGTAAAGGTTTTTAACTAAGGAGAAGTTATGAAATTGTAGATTTGGAGATGGAAAAATGGCTAAATGTACTAAGTGCGGAGCTGAATTACAACACGATTTTAAGTTTTGTACTGAATGTGGGGAGAGAATTTCTAAAACCTTAGAAATAAAAAAGAAAATTGAAGAAAAAAAACGAAAAGAAATAACTAAAACCATTAAATGTCCATCTTGTGGAGAAACTACACAAATTCAAGGGAGCATAGGGGCTAGAGTGGCGGTTATCTGCCCAAAATGTAGCACAAAGGGTTTTTTTCAATTTCGTTAGATAAAAAAGGCTGAAATATGAATAACAATATCTCGATGGTTGAAATAGTTGTCAACCATTATCACGATATGTGTTTTTCTCCAAAAAATCGAATAAAATAATTATATTAATAATTGAATGAAAATAAGCCTATGGATGGAGAGAATTTTCTTTTTTTCCTATTGTTTGGCATAATGTTAAAGTAATATTTGATTTAATAAAAACCAAATGACGATACATTTTAATGCTTCTTGTTATATTTCGGGATAAGGTATCATATGGTACTTGATAATTTAGGCGACTCTCTAAAAAGAACGATAAAGAAAATAGCAAATGCAGTTCATGTTGATGCAAAACTTGTAAAAGAGGTGGTAAGAGACATTCAAAGAGCTCTTTTACAAGCAGATGTCAATGTAAAGCTAGTCGTAGAATTATCAAAAAAGATTGAAAAACGCGCTCTCGAAGAAAAACCGCCTGCTGGTATGAGCAACAGAGAACATGTTATCCGGATTGTCTATGATGAACTGGTGCATATCCTTGGTGAGTCTCGGGAATTGCCAATAAAGAAACAGATTATTATGATGGTCGGCCTCTATGGCCAGGGGAAAACTACGAGCTGTGGAAAGCTTGCTATATATTTTAAAAAGAAAGGCCTTAGACCGGTATTAATTGCTGGTGATGTTCATAGGCCAGCTGCATATGAACAGTTAAAACAGATTGCTGATCAGGTAGAGGTCCCTTTTTACGGTAACAAAAAAGAGAAGGATGCGGTAAAAGTTATTAAAGAAGGAATGAACAAATTCAAAAGAACAAGCGATGTGATTATTGTTGATACTTCGGGTAGACACAAGCTTGAAGATGAACTTATTTCTGAAATGGAAGACATTTTTAAAACTACGAAACCAGATGAAAAACTTCTTGTCATGGATGCAGCTATGGGACAACAGTCAGGTCCCCAAGCCAAGGCGTTTAACGATGCAATTGGCATTACAGGAATTGTTCTCACCAAATTGGATGGTACTGCAAAGGGAGGCGGTGCTCTTAGCGCTGCAGCAGAAGTTGGCGCGCCTATTGTATTTGTTGGAACTGGTGAACATCCAACCGATTTTGAAAAGTTCGCCCCATCAGGTTTTATCTCAAGACTCCTTGGTATGGGAGATATTAAATCCTTGCTTGAAAGGGCAGAGGAATCCTTAAAGGGGAGGGATACAGAAAAGACTGCAAGAAGACTTATGTCGGGGAAATTCAACCTCAACGATATGTATGATCAGATGGATATGTTGTCTGGCA
>JAGLML010000228.1 GCA_023140035.1 Thermoplasmatales archaeon | reverse complement strand
TTTAAAGCAGAGTTTCTTGCCCATAAAGATGATTTCTTTTTCATTGAAGATGGGGAGAATGCAGCTCGTAGATGGGGTTTTGATATTGAGCCTCCGCCAAAACCAGATCGATTTATTGAGGACGGCGATACCATAAATGTAGGTGGTTGTGCATTCAAGGTTTTGCACACTCCAGGTCATTCGCCAGGTGGTGTAAGCTTCCTTCATAATGCTATGGTATTTGTTGGTGATACACTTTTTCAAAGCAATACTGGACGAACAGATCTTAGAATGGGTTCGTTTGAAGACTTGAAAAAATCAATTAGAATACGTCTCTACAACCTACCAGATGGTACCATTGTTTATACGGGTCATGGACCTAATACCACTATAGGCTCAGAGAAGAGACATAATCCTTTTGTGAGGCCTTAAGTCATGGAGGAGGCTATTTCTAAACTCAAGAAATTCGTTTCAATTTCTGATCAAATTGTAGCCTTTACTGGTACAGGTTTCTCAGCAGAAAGTGGGATTTCTACCTTCCGTGGTGCTGGTGGTCTTTGGTCAAAATATGATCCTTCAATATATGCAGATATCAATTATTTTATCAAAGATCCTACTTATTATTGGAATTTCTTTAAAGATGAAAGATATCCTGTTATTAAGAAAGCTAAACCGAATGACGGGCATTATGCGTTGATAGAGTTGGAGAAGCGTGGGAAGCTTTATCGAGTGATTACGCAAAACATTGATGGTTTGCATCAGATGGCTGGGCAGTCAGATGTCATTGAGCTTCATGGTAATACAAGAAAAATCTTGTGTATGAGTTGTGACAAAAGTAAATGTTGAATGTAATGTTTTTATGAAATATGGATTTTTTATCAATTTTAGCTATAAGGAGTACCCTACTTCCATTTATTTATTAATATAATTATTTTCATCACATTTTGTGACAAATTCTTCAATTCGTCTTAATTTCTTTTTGTATAAAGTTTTACAATAATTTATTAGGTCTTTTACCATCCTTAAGATAATCAGTAGTTCTTTTTTTATCTTGTTTTCTATGAATGTTTGAAAAGTTATGGTTTGTTTTTTTTGATGAGAAAATTTCATCTTTTTGAGATTTTTTAATTCTTTGTTTAACTACTTCCGCTAATGTATCTGCAATTCCTTCTAAATTTTCGTCAATCTCTCTGAGGGTGTAATGTTTAGTACCAAAACCTTCTTTTAGTGAGTTTTCATCGCTAATCAGATCTAAATGCAACTGTTCTGGATCTAAAGAGTGGTGTTCCCCATCTATTCCGATATTTAGTTTCGCATTTTTGATTGAAATATCAACGTGTTTATGAACAGTATATGGCTCTAGCTCACAGTCGACACCCCTTTTTTTTAAGGCATCATACACTTTTAGTGCATGTGGTGACGCTCTTTTTTCTTTTTGATGCATCATGCATAGAGACCTACCAAAATGTTCCATAGAATAATCAAACTCTGATTTTGGGAGTTTAACATTACAGATTTCACAAAAATTAACTATCGAACTATCCTTTTTGAGTTCTCTTTCAAATCTTGCTAATTTTTTTATAGCCTCCTCTTTTTCAATTTTACTTCTTATAATATGTAAAATTTCACCCAAAGTAACAACATCAACCGTAGTATTGTATTTTATTTCAAGTAATTGAACTAACTCCTGTATCAAATCTGGTGGAAATTTCCCTTGATATTTTTCAACAAAGTTATATATTATATCGTATGCCTCAGTATCATTTATTTTATCTAGGATTTGCATCAAATATATTGAATAACAATCATTACAAACAACTGTGCTATCTGGCATTTTATGACAGTTAGTCCAAAGCGTTTTCTTACAACGCTCGCATTTGAACATTTTTACTCCATCCTCCTCGAAGCCGTTAGTATATAACATCTATTTATTTAAAAATCTACCTAACCCACATATCGTGTTAATGGTTGACATCTATTCCAATTTTCAATAAAGCTATTCATATTAATCACAATTTAATGATTTTGACTTATCAAAAAGTTGTTTCCTTTAATGTCATAGCATCCAACAC
>JAGLML010000227.1 GCA_023140035.1 Thermoplasmatales archaeon | reverse complement strand
CATTTGGAAAAGAAAAAATTGGATGTTGATTTAACTGAGTTAGAATACGTTCCTAAAAAACGTTTTAGCGTTTTGAAAACTGTTGGTTATACAATACCTGTTGTTTTCGTCGCATTAATCGTTTATCTTTTTCTAACTGGAGGCTGGGATCGAGCAGCAGATGCATTGTTATGGTGGTTTTTAATCAATGGCAGCTTGTCAGCACTTGGAACGGCAATTGCCAGAGGCCACCCCTTCTCAATAGCGACTGCTTTTGTAGCTGCTCCCCTTACTTCGTTAAACCCTGCCATAGCTGCTGGATGGGTTGCTGGCTATGTAGAATTTAAATTAAGAAAACCTGTAGTAAAGGATTTCCAGAATTTAAGCAAGGTGGATAGCACCAAAGATTTCCTTAATAACAAAATTATAAGGCTTCTTATGGTTGTAGCGTTAGCAAATCTGGGCAGTATGATAGGCACATTTATAGCTTTACCATATATCTTAAGTCTTGGATTTGCGGGATGATTATTTTACTCCCAAACATTCATAAATCGTAAAAGTAATTGAGGGGGATATGAAGGAGAGAAGAAAGGCCTACACTTCATTTCATGATTTATCACCTAGAGAATACATGTACTTTCCCAAAGGTACTCTTGATCTGGGAAAGCCAGGGGAGTTTAGTAGAACCGAAATTACTCATATTCTCATTGCGATGGGTGTTTTAACAATAGCTTTTTCTTTTACTATTTCTGCGAATAATCTATTCTCAGGTTTTAATGATATAGGTTCTCTACTCTCATCCATTCCCATATCGTTTTTAGGTATTGTGACGGCTTTTTTTGTTCATGAACTTTCACATAAATTTATGGCACAAAAATATGGACTTTGGTCTGAGTTTAGAATGTATCCACGGGGTTTGCTGTTATCACTTGTGCTAGCATTTCTCACAGGTTTTGTTTTTGCAGCTCCGGGGGCCGTAATGTTTAGAGGGGAAACAAGAAATTTTGAAACAGGGCGAATAGCTGCTGTAGGACCATCAGCAAATATAATAATTGCTGGGATAACATATGCCTTATACCGTTTTGTTTTTTTTGAGGCAGGTTTTGTAGGCAAAGTTCTTGGATTTATCTGTTTAGTCAATGCGTTATTAGGAACATTTAATTTATTGCCGTTTGGCCCTCTTGATGGAGTTAAAGTAATACGTTGGAACGGGATTGTATGGTCAATTTTGTTGACAATTTCGATAATATTATTGATATTTATCTTCTATGGAGGGATTTCACTTCCTGGTTTTTAAGTCAGTAATTTTTTTACTTTCAAAATAAATTGTCTAAAACATGGAAACATATATATCCCCAATATTTGATATTTTAATTGAATGAAAACACTGGGAGTTTACACCAAGGATTTTTCTCTTTACCATGATATTATAAAGGTATTAAAAAAACGCAAATTAGCCTATGTTTCACTTCCCTCGCCAAAAGATATACCAAAAAGAATTGGTGTAATATTAACCTCCCAAAAGGAAAGGCAAGAAATAAAATCTCAAAAAACTATTGCCACCGATATCTATGATTCCATCGATCATGCTGTAGATCTAGCTATGCAAAAACTCACTGGAAAAGAAATTTATTCAAAGATTTTTGTAGGCATAGATCCCGGTGAACGTCCAGGTATTGCCGTAGTTGGTGATGATATTCTGTTGCAAAAAATACAGGTTGATTCCCCCGAAAAAGTCGTATATTCGGTAAAGCGTCTTTTGAAAGTTTATCCATCAAAAGAAGCTTATATTCGTATAGGACATGGTTCAATTATTGCGCGAAACAGAATAATAAACTCTCTCATTCCATTAAAAATACCTATCGAAATTGTTGATGAAACGAGTACAACCCCTTCTCAACAGACAGGACGTTTTGAGAGGGATGGGGAAGCAGCTGCTGCCATTGCATTATTATCCGGTGGAAAGGTGCAAACAAATCTGCCTTTAGAACCGACGAGAGGAGCAATAAAAAACGTACAACAACAGAGTAGACAACTCACAGAAGGAAAATACACGATATCAAAGGAAATTGCATTAAAAG
>JAGLML010000226.1 GCA_023140035.1 Thermoplasmatales archaeon | reverse complement strand
GGCGGTATTAGAGATGGATTGGATGTCGCAAGAGGGTTAGCATTGGGAGCACATGCCGCAGGTATTGCACATACTCTTTTAAAACCAGCAACGCAAGATAAACAATCTACAATTTTCGAACTTGATGTCATTATCAAAGAGCTGAGAACTGCTATGTTTTTAGTTGGGGCAGACAATGTTGAAAAATTATCTGATACGGAAGTGGAGTATGGACTTGAAAACTGAACTAGAAAAAAGATACGATTCTTTTAACGAATACTTGCAAAAATATCTACCGGAAGGTGAGCCAGCCGATCTTTACAATGCAGCTCGACATCTTACTTTAGGAGGCGGTAAGAGATTCAGACCATGTATGGCTATGCTTGCATGTGAAAGTGTTTTTGGTAATGTAGAGAGCGTAATGCCATTTGCGGCAGCCTTGGAAATAATACATAATTTCACTTTGGTGCATGATGATATTATGGATAAATCAGATTTGAGAAGAAATCTACCGACTGTGCACGTCAAATTTGGAGAACCTACAGCAATACTCACTGGAGATTTTCTTTTTGCAAAATCATTTGAAGCAATGCATGACTTATCTGTCGATCTGTCTATGTTTAAAGAACTCGATCATAGTCTTGTTAAATGTGTTTTAAATATATGTGAAGGGCAACAACTTGACATACAATTTGAACAAAGAAAAATGATTACAGAAGAAGAATATATTAACATGGTCCGGAAAAAGACTGCAGCATTATTCGAACTTGCAGCAAGAGGAGGAGCAATAATTGGCGGCGGAAATCAGGATGAAATCAATGCTTTTACAGACTATGGAACATTTTTAGGTTTATCATTTCAGATATGGGATGATTATCTTGATATAAGTAGTGACGAGAAAACATTGGGAAAAGATATTGGAAATGACATTAGAAATGGTAAAAAAACACTTATCGCAGTCCATTCACTGCAAAACGCAACTGGCGAAAATGAAAAGTTACTCAATGAGGTGTTTGGTAATAGAAACGCCTCGGATGATGATATAAAACAACTTTTTACACTTTTTAAAGAGATGGGATCTATAGACTATGCAAGAAATACTGCACTCAATTATATCAAAAAAGCAAAAGATGCTTTGAATATTCTTAGAGATTCAGAAGCTAAAGAGATTTTGAAGGGATTAGCTGATTATTCGACAAAAAGAGAAAAATAGTATGTCATCTGAGAAGATACAAAAAATGGCACGAAAATATGCTCTTCAAAATGCTGTACAGTTTAATGGAACGGCTAACCCTAAAGCTGTTGCAGGAAAAGTAATTGCTGCTTTTAAAGATGAAAATATATCTCCTAACGAAATTTATCAGATTTCAGGTTCTGCGTGTTTAGAGGTTAATAAGATACCCATTGAACAACAAATAGCTGAACTTGAAAAACTTGCTCCAGAACTTTTAAAGAAAGAAAAGAAAGAAAGAGATTTTACACTACCAGAACTTCCAGACGCAGAAATAGGAATGGTTGTTACCCGTTTTCCACCCGAACCAAATGGATATTTACATATTGGTCATGCAAAGGCAGCCATTGTTGACTATGAATATGCAAAAATGTACGATGGAAAGTTCATCCTACGTTTTGATGATACAAATCCTGAGAATGCGCAGCTTGAATTTTATGATGCGCAAAAGGAAGATCTTCGATGGCTTGGTATAAAATGGGATGAAGAATATCACACATCAGATCATCTTGAGAAGCATTACAAGTTGGCAGAACAGCTGATTAAGCAAGGAGATGCATATGTCTGTAAATGCCCACCAGATGCTGTTAAAGATGGCCGCTTTCATGGAAAAGAATGTGATTGCAGAGCCGTTTCTACTGAGAAAAACCTTGATCTTTGGAAGGACATGATTTCCTCATCAGTAGAAGGTGCAGTTCTAAGACTTAAGGGAGACATGAAATGTGTAAATACGGCAATGCGTGATCCAACATTGTTCCGGGTTATAGGCAAGCCCCACCCTTTGCACGGTGATAAATATCGAGTATGGCCTACGTATGATTTTGCTGGTGCAGTAGAAGATAGTTTGAGTGGGGTAACACATCCTTTCCGAACAAA
>JAGLML010000225.1 GCA_023140035.1 Thermoplasmatales archaeon | reverse complement strand
ATGAAAAAGACGATAAGGAATTTTTTTGAGACAAGCATGATTCTAGCGATTGTGTTTGCTTTTGTAATGCCAGGAGCAGCAACAATAACAAAACCATCATTATTAGAAGAAACCTTGGGAATGTCCGATGCTGAGTTTGAGTGGGTACCAGTTGATTCAAGTGGTTCACATACAATTGTGGATAATGAGATCATACTGCATGAGACTGGGCAGTTAGTAACACTGGAGATTCATGTCTCTGGTTGGTATCCTAATTTGTTGAAAGCATTACAGGCAACTGTTGATTCGTCAGGATACTCAAATGGCGTAGGTGGTACATTAAATCCATTGGGTTGGCCAGGATCACCTGAGGATGGATGTTTTATTAACGCTAGTAGATCTGACTATGTGTTCTACGGTATGACCCAGATCGAGGCTGTGTATACAGGGGATCTTAACTATATGTGGGGTGCAACGCTCATTGTTGGTACAAAAACTGATGACGGTCAACCTTACTACTTCGGTACGCTCATCCTTGAAATCCCTACCGATGCAAGTGGTACATACACGATTGATTTTATTGCTGGTATTGATAAAACCTTTATGAAAGACAACAACGGACAAAATATATTACCTATTGCCTTGACTTCTGCGTTGATTACAATTAATGAACCTCCAAATAAACCAGCTAAGCCATCAGGTCAAACAAATGGAAAAGCTGGGACACTTTACACGTATTCCTCAACCACCACAGATCCCAATGGAGGCCAGGTGTATTACTGGTTTGACTGGGGAGACAATACTAGTAGTGGTTGGGTAGGGCCATATGTATCAGGTGCTCCAGGAAATGCAAGTCACACATGGACATCACAAGGTTCTTATAACATCCAAGTAAAAGCCAAAGATGCTTATGATATGGAGAGTATCTGGTCAGATCCGCTCAGTGTCACTATGCCGAAAAACAAACCCTTCAATTTCAACTTTAACCTGCTAAATTGGCTATTCGAACGATTTCCAAATGCATTTCTAATACTACGATACGTATCAGGGCTATAAAACATCTCACAAACCCTTTCTTTTTTAATTTCACAGAATGGAGATGAAATCAGTTTTGCTACAGGTGTTGCAATATTTATTTTATCAAAAACATTTAAATTTAAGTATCTGATAGCAACTATTCCAAATGTTTTTCGGGGTAGGTTATTAAAAGGATGAAGGAGAGTATAGTTAGAAAAGGTCTTGTTTTAGGAATAATTGTATTGTTTTTTGGGACAAGTGTTGTACTATCAACTGTACAGATAGTTATTTAAGTAGTATGATAAATATAGTGTGGGGAACTAATTATGAAGAAGATATTATTTGCTCTTTTGGCAACTACGCTGCTATTAGCTACCACAATCTTTGTAGCGGACATATCGAGTACTATGGAAAAAATAATTGTTGATGATAAAACATGGATCTCATTTTATGGATCAGATCCAGGTGAAGAACCAATCTTGAATGTTTTAGAATCATCATCAGAAAGAACCGTAATCGATGTTACACTTCCCGGTTTTTGGATAACTGATATAGCGATTGGTGAAGACATTTACCAAGAGATTACAATTCCTAGCCACTCTACCACAATGGATATTGGAGAACCCGCCATTCCTGTCATACGTTCTCTCATTGCAATTCCGGAAAATTGCGATATTGATGCCACCTATACTATTAATGATCAAATAACACTTGAAGACTACTCAATTACTGTATTTGAAGAACCGTCGACTGATAATACGAACCATCAATCACGTACTAAACCTGGAAAGATCTATACTACAACACCAGATTTTGTGGTCCAAACAACTGAACCAGGAATATGGAAAGATATCAATGTGGTAACTGTTGAAATTGCACCGATGAGCTATGATTCTACCGAACATACTCTCACTATTTCACCTCAAATGACCGTCGAACTTTGTTATTCATTATCTAATGGTGGAAAGCCGACCTATGCTGATACATCGGTCAGCCCACAATTTGATCAAATGTATCATAATTATGTAATTAATTACGATCATCTTGATATCTCTATTCAAAGGGTAAATAACCCTGGCACTAAGTATCTCATTATTTC
>JAGLML010000224.1 GCA_023140035.1 Thermoplasmatales archaeon | reverse complement strand
CACCTGTGGCAAGTATCAAGCTATCGAATTCTTTTTTGATTTGCTCATTTCCTTTTTTGGCAAAGACAATCTGATTATTTATATCAATTTCATCAACAGTCGTCTCTAAAAAAAGGTCTATACGTTCTTTTTTAAACCAGTCTTCTGAAAATTCAATTAAATCGTTAAACTCTGGGATTTCACCAGATATTGCATGAGGTAGTCCACATTTAGAATATTGTGGATATTTACCCTGTTCAAACATAGTGATTGCAGCTTTTCTATCTGTCTTTCTTGCAAATTGTGCAGCAGTCCCACCACCAGCACCACATCCGATAATAATGATTTTCCTATCACCAGTCACTGAAAACCCCTATCTGACTAATGGTGATGTTTTTTTAATGTTTTTGATACAAAAAAATTCTATCTTTTCTTTTTCATGTAAACAATAAAAACAATTGCTGCTACAAACACAATTATAATAAAACCTATCTCTGACGGAATTTCAATTCCTTCATTTTCTTCTTGAGTAGTATTTTCTGAGAACAAGTTCCCTTTCAACAGCATATCACTAGCATGAAATGCATTTTTGATAAGTTGAAAACCTGAACTATAGTCACCCTGTTCAACTAGTTTCTTGCCGTTTTTGTATTCTTCATATGATGTTGATATATTTTTTCCAATAGCTTGTGCTGCATTAATTCTTGATTCACAAACATTGAGTGCAATATCTGTAATTTTGCTGATAGTTCTTAATTCTGATATATTTCTGAGAGAGTCAATTGCACTGGTCATCAAATCCAATGAAACAGAATAATTTTCTCTCCAGATTCTGCCTATTATTTCAATAATTTCTTGATTATTATTGGAACTTTTACCCATTTCCAACCATATTTGCTCAGTTAGCCATGCCTGCTCTTGCATACTAGTATCTACAATAGTTAAAAATTCAGATACATCTGAGCCATTTTCTGTCAACGTATTTGCCAGTTCTTCATGTTCTTCAGTTTCATTTAAAAAGACGCCTTCTACTCTACTAAAGACAGGAGTTAACGTATCATGTCCATAAAGATCTAATAACTCAAGCGATACTTCTGCTGCTTGTCCTGTTTTATAAGGTTCATAAATATCTGTATTGGATATGTGAACTGGCACGTAAATTGAAGAACATGCATGGTTTGCAGAAAACCAGCCACCACTCAAGACGTTGTAATTTTTCTTTGGAATCTTATATATCATTACTGACTCATAAGCGAAAAAATCTTCGCACATTGGCCGTAAACCTTCGAGATCTTCACCATGAAGACGAGACCAGTTTATCATATCTTTTAAAGTTATATGTCCATATCTTGACTCAATGTGTTGCAACATTATGTCTTCCCATGCTTTAAAAACATAACTTACAGAAACCTTTGCTTTTTTACCGTCAATGTCTAATAATTTTACGCTATAATCTCCAACAGTTTTTCTTTCTCCAAGCTGTATTTTGACTCCACCGCCCATTATTTTAATTATTTTATTATAGATTTTTAAAAATGGAACATATTGTCTAGCGACTATCCAATCTTCACCGATACCAACAATTTTAACACCATATAACGAATTTAATCGGATCGTTCTCCATTTTCTAACATAACTTTCTTTTTCTATATCAAAAGAGGCAGCAATTGGAAGTTTTTTATGACGTTGAGTTTTCCACAGTTCTTTTGGATAATTACTCATTACTACAATATCGTCTATTTCTTTAACATTGTAATGAAATGCATCTGCTTCTATCACAAATGCTTTTTTTGGACCTACAATAAAAAGATTTTCAGATACTCCTGATGCATGCAGTTGATCTACACAATCCTCAGTCATTAACAAAACTGCTTCGTCTTCATCATCTGCTTTTTCACAGGCGTATCGTATCCAGTCAAAGTCATCCCAAGCATTCTTTGTCGGATTCTTCCAATTCGAACCTGTATCAGCATCACTATAAGATATGCCCGCATCACTGAGAGACATCCCTGCTTTTACAATATTTGGAATAGTATCTCCTTTTGTAGTGACACCTATGAACTTATGCTTCGTTTTAAACTCCATTGGTTTTCCAGTCCATGGATGATTATATGTGTATTCATACCCCTCAGGAACTATAC
>JAGLML010000223.1 GCA_023140035.1 Thermoplasmatales archaeon | reverse complement strand
CTGATCTACCAGCCCTTAAAAAAGAATAAGCGAGGCGATTATTTGATTGTTTCTCTTTTAGCTGTACTTTACTACTCTTTTATTTTTTGCCTGTTTTAACGCTTCAATAACTGCTAGCTTTTCACCCATCATAAACTTTTCAAGTGATCCTCCGCCAGTACTTATATGAGATATTTTGTCTCTAAGGTTCATTTGTTCTACAGCTGCAACAGTATGTCCTCCACCAACAATAGAAAATGCATCTGAGTTGGCCACAAAGTTAAATATTTCTTCTGTTCCTTTTCTAAATAGGGGATTTTCAAAAACTCCACAAGGACCAGATAAAAAAACTGTTCTTGCGTTTTTTAAAATATCTTTGAATTTTTCAGTCGTTTTTTCACCTATGTCAAATAAATTATATTCAGTTGGCAATTCGTTAAGATCTATCTCTTTTCTGCTTTCATTTTCTGACACTGCAAAATCTATTGGAAGATATATCTCATCTTGAAACGAATTTAATACCTTTTTAATATCATCGAATTGTTCTGGCTTCCCTTCTTCAGATAAAGCGGATTCATTCTTCTCCCCAAGATCATAACCTTCTGCTTTTAAAAATGCATTTGCTGGTAGTCCAGTGAGAATGACCTTGTCTGCAGTTTTGTTATGCAGAACCCGCTCTATCGTTACAATAACATCAGAAAATTTTGCCCCTCCAAACAGAAATACGCAAGGTTTTTCAGGATCACTCAGGATTTTTTTTAGCGTTGTTAGCTCTCTCTCCATAAGTCTTCCTGCACAGGACGGTAACACTGCTGTAAAACCAATGAGAGAACATTGGGCTCTATGGGCTGCAGCAAATGCATCGTTTACAAACAGATCAACCAAAGGATATAGATTTTGTACAAGCTCTGATTGCGCATGTTCTTCAGCAGATTTCTTATCTGTTTCGCCTGGAAATTTCCTGACATTATCTAAAAATAAAATCTCCCCCCGTCTAAGATTTTTTATCCCGTCTTTTGCTTTCCCACCGAAAATATCACCAACAAAATGAACTTCCTTTCCAAGCAGTTTTTGTAATGCCTTCGCATGTTTTTCTAAAGAAGTAAAGTCCCAACTTCCTTGCCTTCCTTGATGAGCTAATATTACAATCTTTGCATTCTTTTCCATTAACTCTTTTATTGTTGGAAGAACAAGTTTGATCCTAGTGGTATCTAGAATGTCCAATGTGTTTTTGTCAAGCGGCATATTGAAGTCGACTCGCAATAGAACAGTTTTGTTTTTCACATCAAAATCATCCAATGTATTGTATTCTTTCATTAAGAAAACCTCCACAAAACGTTGTATCATTAGTATTTATTTAAACATATAGCTTTGCTAGCAAGATTTATTTAATCATACCGCCAAAGACCGAGAAAAGATTGATAAGTAACAGAGGTTTACATCCTCTGATTCGTAATGAACGGTCGGAAAACATATTACTCCTTCCATGACATTCCATTTAGGGGTACAGATGGGTATGATAGCCTCAGTTTAGAGCCTGGGATGAAATTTAGTCGGGTTGAGATAGTTCAGATTCTTATTGCTATGGTCGTGCTTACAGTATCGTTTTCTTTTGCGTTTGCTCCTTATCCTCCATTGTCTAATCTCAGTGCCGTCGTTGGGAATTTACCTCTTTCTTTTCTTGCTATAGCCACCGCCTTTTTTTGTCATGAAATTGCCCATAAATACATGGGGCAAAAGTTTGGATATTGGTCAGAATTTAGAATGTTTCCGCAGGGGCTTCTATTCGCCTTATTTCTAGGGGTTACTGTGGGAATTGTGTTTGCTGCACCAGGTGCCGTGCAGATATTCGGCAGTCCAAGTAGAGAGAAAATGGGGAAGATAGCTGCTGCTGGTCCGTCTACAAATCTTATGATTTCTGTTCTGTTTTTCCTGCTATGGTTTTCTTTTGGCGGTTATCTAGGTTATGTTGCTTTTTTTATTGCCTATATTAACGCATTTCTGGCTTTTTTTAATCTACTTCCTTTTGGTCCTTTGGATGGAATGAAAATATTCAGATGGAAAAAAGAAGTATGGGGTATGCTAATTGTCGTAAGTCTGGGGATTTTTGTTGCTCTGATGGTATAACATTCGAACGTCTATC
>JAGLML010000222.1 GCA_023140035.1 Thermoplasmatales archaeon | reverse complement strand
CCAGTTATAACACGATATGCAACGTCAATGTTTGCTTTTGCCATTGAGACAAAAAAAGGTCCAATGACATATGCCATGAATATAACCCATCTCACAGGATTCGCCATCCTGAAATTGTCCTTGACAAAAATGGTTCTAGCTAAGAATCCAACAATTAGCGAAAGAATGGCTCCAAACAAAATCTCTTCCAGACTCCAAAGCCCCAATGTTCCACTACCTGTCGTAAGAAGGAGATAGGTTATGAAACAGAGGGCAGTTGTTACAACAAATGCTAACATTTTTTTCCTCCCGAATATATGAATTGTCATCCGAAGGTAATCATATGTCTTTAAAAAAACTTACGGTTTTAATTAAATACCCTTTAAATCGCAAAATAATTGGTAAAATAATATTCGTAAGCTATGAAAATTTGGAAAGCGAAAATAGATATTAAAAATATTAAAGGCTTATGTTATTTTGGTTACGGGGAAATTGATGAATGTCGAACTAATTGGTTTTACTCCAAATCCAGAAAAATTACCTGCCATGTCTGCAAAATTAACCCATAGTAAAACAAAACCCGAAGATCTAGATAAAAGCTCAGATAAAGAATTAATGTCAGTACTTGAACATGTCATGAAGTTGGGTCATACAAGTGTTGTTGAGCATACAAGTTTTACCTTTGCAATAAGCGATGTGAGCAGATCTCTAACACATCAACTGGTGAGGCATCGTATAGCTAGCTATGCTCAGCAGAGTCAACGATATGTTAACCTAAAAGAATCGAATTATGTTGTTCCTCCAAAAATTGCGAAAGACAAGAAAATGAAAAAAGCTTATGACCAAACCATGAAAAACATCTGGGAGCAATACAACAAGCTTCTTGATCTGGGCATTCCGGCTGAAGATTCTCGTTATGTCCTTCCAAATGCCACATGTACAAATATCATCGTAACCATGAATGCTCGTTCCTTGCTCAATTTTTTTGAACTTAGATGTTGTCTTCACGCGCAATGGGAGATACGAACGCTTGCGAATAGGATGTTGGGAGAAGTAAAGAAAGTTGCTCCGACTATTTTTAAAAACGCAGGTCCAGCATGCAAAAGCAAGGGCATTTGTCCTGAAAACGATAAAGACTGTCCCCTTTACCCAAAGTGATACAATATGAATAGACCATATGTAATTGTAAATTGTGCAATGTCTGCCGATGGAAAGAGCGCGCTTCCTACAAGAAAACAGTTGAGAATTTCCAGCGATGAAGACATAGAAAGAATGTATAAGTTGCGTAATGAATGTGATGCAGTTCTTGTTGGAATTGATACTATACTTTCCGATGATCCCAAACTTACAGTTAAAGCAAAATATGTTAAAAATCCAAAACAACCTTTAAGGGTAGTTCTCGACAGCAAATGTAGAACCCCTAAAGACACTTTAGTTTTAAATAACGCTGCAAAAACATTGATTATTACAACCGAGGGTAATGAAAAATATTTTGAGAAAGAGCATATTGAAGTAGTTGGATGTAAAGCCGATGAGGAAGGACATGTAGACCTAGAGTGTGCACTAGAATTGCTTTATCAAAAAGGAGTGGAAAAACTGTTGGTTGAGGGAGGAGGAACCATAATATGGGGTTTTTTAGAAAAGAGGTTAGTAGACGATTTGTATATCTACATTGGACCTTGTGTCATAGGGGGAAAAACTACACCTACAGTAGCTGATGGTCTAGGTATAAAAAACGAAGGTGAATTAATATCTCTAAAAATTGTTGATGTAACTAGGTTAGGGTCTGGTATTTTAACTCATTATAAGCTAGTGTAAACATTGGTAAAGTTAATTTTAAAAAATGTTAACATATGGATTTAACAAATTTTCTTCTTTTTCTTCTATTTGATTTTTACAATATAAGAGTCTGATTAATTTGTCAAAAACCAATTAGTTGAATAAATAAACCTCAGGGATCTTGGAAAATGTTACCAACCAAATTCTGAATTCATGTATGCCGCATATTCTGGAAATGAAAATGCCGCGGATAATGGGCGGAGTTAAAATAGAATTAACAGGTGAATTTTACAGGAGAAACTTGGCATATGTAAGACTTGGAAACTGGACGGAATTGTAAGGGATTAAAAGCCGCAAATATTGAACAG